>NZ_JBRKNW010000007.1:0-95450 GCF_053010325.1 Streptococcus sp. P25B114
CTAATTGTTTCTGCTGTTCGCGCACTAGTGCTTCGTCCCTCAAGCGAAGTTCTCTCAACTTTTTTAGGAAGGCCACCTCAGTTCGAAGACGTTCATTTTCCTCTTGAAGGCGCTCTAATTCCGTCATTTCTTCCCAGGTTTTCTTGCGTTTACGTCCCATCTTGCTCGGTCTCCCTCTTGTTTTTTCAAGAATAGTATACCCGTTTTTCTTGTATTGTGCTATCCAATTGGGAAGCATTCCTCGATTTGGCAAGGCATAGTCAAGGGAAACTGAGAATTGAGAACACCCATGAATCAAGACCTTATCCATTATTTCTTGCTTTAGTTCAGGTGAATAATACCTATTTTTACTTTTTTTAACGATTTCCACGCCATATCGATCCATGAGTTTTATCATGTAGGTGAGATTGGCAATAGTGACCTTGTATATCTGGCTAAGGTTGACCCACGACACGCCACTCTTTCTTAGCTCATATATTTCTAGTTTATCTTCATAACTTAATTTCATAAGAAAAACACCCCAATCGTTAGATTTTGTGTCTAACTTTTGGGGTGCAGTTCACAGCAAGCTCCTCTTTTTCTTGATTGTGTCCATCTTGGCCATGATTACCTACGATACGCGTCTGATTATTTTCATCGCCCTCTTTTCCCTCAGTCTTTTCAAGCTATCGGGCATTGATTACAGGAAGGTGTCTTTCGTTCTGATTTTCACGACCATTTTTGCCCTCCTGAATGCGACCATGGTCTATGTCTTTGCGCCTAAGTATGGGGTAGAACTCTATGGGGCGGAGACTGTCCTTTTCAAAGGTTTGGGGCAATACTCCGTGACTAGCCAGCAATTGTTTTACTTGCTGAATTTGTTGCTCAAGTACTTTTGTACAGTCCCCCTGGCCATTATCTTTTTGATGACAACCCACCCTAGTCAATTTGCCTCCAGCTTGAATATAATCGGGGTGCCCTATAAGGTTGCCTACGCTGTTAGTCTGACCATGCGCTACATACCAGATATTCAGGAAGAATTTTATGCCATTCGCATGTCTCAAGAGGCGCGTGGCCTGGAATTGTCCAAGAAAGCCAAATTGATGGACCGGATCAAGGGCAATCTGGCCTTGGTTATCCCTTTGATTTTCAGCTCACTTGGCCGGATTGATACCATTTCAACTGCCATGGAATTGCGCCGTTTCGGAAAAAATAAAAAGCGGACCTGGTATACCTACCAGCCCCTGAAAAAAATGGACTATCTGGTCCTATTCATCATCGCTCTACTGGTTCTAGTAACGATTAGCCTATTCTTTATCAATGATGGTAGGTTTTACAACCCTTGGGCATAAGATAAGAAAAAACGAGTTTCGATTGCGGAACTCGTTTTTGAAATTATATTCACAAGTAAGGTACATGTAGACAAGTGCTCAGGCACCGAGCTGTGAATGCCGGTTCTTATAGTGGTCGTTTATTGGGCATGCCTGCCTTGCGTGGAAACTTGTTTGGGGTTTCCTTTTTCTTTTCGACAATGGTTAGGGTACGCGGGTCGCCATTGGGCAGCTCATAATCATGATTCTCCAAGACCTTTGCGAACAAGAGGTTGAGAGCATTTTTGGCCTGGGCCAATTCGTCCTCGGCACTGGATGCTTTGAGGGCAATCAGCTTGCCATTGAGCTTGAGATAGGGGATGGTCAATTCTGATAGGATTTGCATGCGGGCTACTGCGCGAGCGGTCACGATATCAAATTGGGCACGGAATTGCTTGTCCTGGGCAAAATCCTCTGCTCGTCCATGGTAGAAATGGACCTTGTCCAAGCCCAGCTCCTCAGCCAGAAGGTTCAGGAAATTGATTCGTTTGTTGAGGGAGTCAATGATGGTG
This sequence comes from Streptococcus sp. P25B114, assembly GCF_053010325.1. Taxonomy (NCBI): domain Bacteria; kingdom Bacillati; phylum Bacillota; class Bacilli; order Lactobacillales; family Streptococcaceae; genus Streptococcus; species Streptococcus sp. P25B114. Next base: position 1,862 of record NZ_JBRKNW010000007.1, read on the forward strand.
ACTTCCAGTTCAGGATAGATAATTTTCATGGGCAGGCTAGGAAAACCTGCACCAGCCCCGATGTCCAAGAGTTTGAGTGTTTGATTTTGAATATGACCCTGCAGGATTGGTGCAATAGAATCATAAAAGTGCTTGAGATAAACGTCCTCTTCCTGGGTAATAGCTGTCAGGTTGATTTTTTCGTTCCATTCTACTAGGAGTTCAAAATAGCGGTGGAATTGGTTTTTCTGCTGTTCTGTTAATTGAATTCCTTGGTCTGCCAAGGTCTTATAAAATACTTCAGGTTTCATAGTCCTATCTTATCATAATTTTCAACAAAAGAAAAACCTTGGAAGGCGATAGTTGCCTTTCAAGGTTGAGTCTTACTGACCTTGTGAGTCAGCAGATGGAGTGGTTGGTTGTTCAGAAGAATTGCCTGTTTCGGAACCAGTTTCTGTTGATTGAGCATCGCTAGAATTTTCAGTACTCGTATCCTCACTAGTTGTAGGTTCCGTTGAGGACTCTTCGCTCGTCTCACTGGTTGTCCTGCTATAGCTATAGTAGTTATAAACTGGACCAGTATAGCCGTTTATGTAGACGTTGTTTCCATAACGGTAGAGACCGTCAGGTATTTCCCAATCTGCAGTTCCAACAGGATTTAGATAAGTCATCATATTCCGATAGACATCGGTTGCGACACGCATGCCACTATCCAATACTGGAATCTTACGATTGCTGTATCCTGTCCAGACAGCCATAGAGTATTTAGTAGAGAAGCCAACGAAGTTCTCGTCAGGAACAACTATACTACTATAACTTGCTCCAGGAGTAGAGGCAATGATTTCCTCCATCTCATCGTCTGGGTAGTTGGAAGTACCGGTTTTACCAGCTTGAGGAATGCCATAGATGGCAGCATTAGTACCTGGGCCAGATGTCAATACGCTCTTCAACATATCGACCATCATGTAGGCTGTTTCAGGGCTCATTGCACGACTGCCTTCAGGTTCAAACTCAGTAGTTGTTCCGTCGGTGTAGACAATCTTGTTGACATACTGTGGTTTGTAGTAGGTACCACCGTTAGCAAAGGCAGCAAAGGCTGCGGCCATTTTTTCACTACTAGCACCGTATTTTTTATCAGGATTGGTTGTGTTGCTGGAAATAGCATTAGAATAGAACATTTCTGGGTAGTCGATACCGAGCTTGTTCAAGAATTTTAATGAATTTTCAAAACCAACAGCCTGTAGTGCCTTGATGGCAGTGGTATTACGAGAAGATTGGATGGCTGTTTTGAGGGTCACATTGCCGAAGTAAGCATTATCCCAGTTATTGACTGGAGTAGTAGTGCCGGGATAATTATAAGGCGCATCCAATATAGTATCAGCAGTCGATTTATAAATACCCTCTTCAATAGCAGGTGCGTAGTCTGTAATTGGCTTCATGGTAGAACCAAAGTCGCGGTTGGTTTCAACGGCTTGGTTGGTACCGAATGAAGAATTACTGTTTTGATTACGCCCGCCGAGCTGGGCAACGACGTGTCCGTTGGTAACATCGATAACAGTTGAAGCTACCTGGAAGGTTGGATCTGGATAGGCCACGTACATGTCTGTGTTATAGATATTCCAGAGCTGTTGTTGGGCAGCTGAGTCAACGTTGGTGTAGACCTCCATACCTGTGGTTAAGAGATTGTAGCCGGTTTTTTCTTCGACTTCATTGATAACCTCTTTCAGGTAGTTGTCCATGTAGGCTGGATAGGCGGGTGCATTTGACAGGGGCTGGAGACCGTCTGTCACCGGTGATAGGACTGCCTGCTCGTGCTGTTCAGCCGTAATGTATTTTTCTTCTAACATTTCTCCTAGAACCAAGTCCCGACGTGCTTTTGCAGTTTCTGGCTGAGTGTAGGGGTCGTATTGGTTAGGAGCCTGGGGCATACCTGCCAGTAGAGCCAATTGAGGAAGGGTCAATTGATTGAGTTCTTTTCCGTAGAAGGTCTTGGCAGCCGTCTTCATACCATAGTTTCCGTTTGACATATACACTTTATTGATGTAGTACGTCAAAATTTCCTGCTTGGTATTTCGTCTTTCCAACTGTAGAGCCATCCAGGCTTCTTGGATTTTCCGCTTAATATTTTGGTCCTGGGCAGATGTTGAGAAGTAGGTCAACTTAATCAACTGCTGATCCAGTGTCGACCCCCCTTGAAGACGTCCTCCTCGTAGATTATTGAGGAAGGAGCCAGCGATACGAATGACGTCTACACCGCGGTGGTTGAAGTAACGCTGGTCTTCAATGGCTATGATAGCGTTGACCAAGTCGGTCGGAATTTCAGCAGTAGTAGCATTGGAACGTTTTTCTGCCCCCAAGTCCGCAATTAGAGCCCCGTCCTTGTCATAAATCTTACTCGACACGGTCGCAGTAAGAGAGTCTTCTGTCAGTTTAGGAGCTGTAAAGATAAAGAATAGGGTCACAAGACCACCGATAATTACCGTTGTTAAGAATGCGATAATTCCGATGTTTGTGATAAGCAAGAGTGCTTTCTTAAGGGTTGGATTTTTCAACTGAGTCACCACCTAATAGTTTTTCTTCGACAATGGTCAGATAGGGGACGCTGGGATGGGTCCCTAACTGAAAGGCATAGCCATGCTCGCGAACATAGTGCAAGGGCATGGATTTATTGCCCTGAACAGCTTGATAGTAATCTATCAGCTCTTTTGCCGGGAGTAAGTAAGATTCTTTTAATTCTGAAAAGTGTAGAAGGACAAAGCAGATACCGCCTTGCTTGACAACTTCCTGCATATGTTCCAACTGGTGGGCATGAAAGTTTTTCATGGGCATGGAGGTCTTCTGACGGGTTTCCTTGGCTTCAAAGTCAATGTAATGTCCCTTGAAAACGCCGGAATAGTCCGTTGTTGAGGCCTGTCTGAAATAAGCTTCGACAATTTTGGCCCGACTTCGTTTTGGGTAGTCTACCTTGACAATCTGGACAGGTGTTGGTTTCTTATGAATGACCGCAATTCCATGTGAAAGGTAGTAAGCATTGCTCTCATTGATAGCAGCTTCAAAGGACATCCCACGATTGGCAAAATTAACCGTTTCCTTTGCAGAATCTTTTTTTGTTCTAGTGATTTTCCTATTTATCTGATGAGGATAATTGACCATAGAACTCCTTACTGATAAAATAATATCAGCATATTATACCATAATTAGGGAAAAGAGTACAAGAAATGCACATCAAGAGCCTTTTAGTAACAGGCTATCGTCATACTGATTTGGGAATTTTTTCAGATAAGGATACAAAATTAGTCATCATCAAAGAGGCTATTCGCAGAGACCTGATCAAGTTTTTAGAAAATGATGGGGTAGAGTGGTTTATTCTGACTGGAAATCTGGGCTTTGAGTATTGGTGTTTGGAAGTTTTGTTGGATTTGAGGCAGGAAGGCTATGACTTTCAGATAGCTACCATTTTTTCCTTTGAAAGCCATGGAGAGAATTGGAACGAAGCTAACCAAGTCAAGCTAGCCCGATTTAAGCAGGTCGATTTTGTTAAATACCTCTATGTTCGCTATGAAAATCCTGGGCAATTTAAGCTGATTAACCAGTTCTTGTTGGACCATACGGAGGGAGGCTATTTATTCTATGATCCTGAAAATGAAACAAACTTGAAATATCTCTATACTTCAATCGTAAACAAAGAAGATTATACTGTTAAGGTACTGAGTTTTGATGATTTAAATGAAGTAGCGGAAAATTTTTCTAATTCTGAGTGATTTGGCTTGATTTTTCCTTATTTTTTTTAATATAATAGAAGTAGTGATGTTTAAAGAAAAGGATGAGACAGATGGCGAGTATTAAGTTGACGACAAAGGATATCTTTGAGCAGGATTTTAAGATTGGTTTTCGTGGTTATGATCAAGACGAGGTCAATGATTTTCTTGATGAAATCATGAAGGATTACGATGCCTATGAAGCCATTGTAAAGGAATTGAAGGGCGAGATCGCTAGGCTTAAAGCCCAGCTGGCAAATACTTCTCGTCAACCAGCCCCTGTTGCAGAGGAGCCAGAAGCTTTCCGTGCAGAGCGGATGAGTTCAGCCACAAACTTTGATATTCTCCGTCGCATCAATCGTCTGGAGAAAGAAGTCTTTGGTAAACAGATTGCCCAAGAGTAGTAGATAGACATGTGTAATTTTCGGATAATCGCGTGGTAGTAATCTACCATGAGGAAAGTCCATGCTAGCACCAGCTGCAATGCTGGTAGTGTTTGTGCTAGGCGAACCAATAAGCCTAGGGACGTCTTTGACGTTACGGCGGTTAAAATGGCTACGTCCTTGGATATGCCAGAGTAGGCCTGAAAGTGCCACAGTGACGAAGTTTTTATGGAAACGTAAAAAATGGAACGCGGTAAACCCCTCAAGCTAGCAACCCAAACTTTGGTCGGGGCATGGGATGGATGGAACGGTACTCCCAGAGTAGAACAGAAATCCTGACTGCGTAAGCGGTAGACAGATGATTATCGAAGGTGGTAGGACCTAGTACCACTGGAACAAAACATGGCTTATAGAAAATTGCATAATAGGTAGCTAGCTTTGCTAGCTTTTATTATAGAGGAAAAAGATGAAAAAACAATTTGAATTGATTGCGACAGCGGCGGCTGGTTTAGAGGCGGTCGTTGGTCGTGAAATTCGAGAACTGGGCTACGACTGTCAGGTTGAAAATGGGCGCGTGCGTTTCCAAGGTGATGTCAAATCTATCATTGAAACCAACCTTTGGTTGCGTTCGGCAGACCGGATTAAAATTATCGTGGGGAGTTTTCCCGCACGCACCTTTGAGGAACTCTTCCAGGGGGTCTTTGCCTTGGACTGGGAAAACTATCTACCCTTGGGCAGTAAATTTCCTATTTCAAAAGCCAAATGTGTCAAATCCAAGCTCCACAATGAGCCGAGTGTACAGGCCATTTCTAAAAAGGCTGTCGTGAAAAAGTTGCAAAAGCATTTTTCGCGTCCAGAAGGCGTTCCCTTGCAGGAAGTTGGGGCAGAGTTTAAGATTGAAGTCTCCATCCTGAAAGATGTGGCCACGGTATTGATTGACACGACGGGTTCCAGCCTCTTCAAACGTGGCTACCGCGTTGAAAAAGGTGGCGCGCCCATTAAGGAAAATATGGCGGCAGCCATTTTACAGCTGTCTAACTGGTACCCAGACAAGCCTTTGATTGATCCGACTTGTGGTTCGGGCACTTTCTGTATTGAGGCGGCCATGTTGGCTAAGAATATGGCTCCGGGGCTCAAACGCAGTTTTGCCTTTGAAGAATGGCCTTGGGTTGATGAGGAGCTGGTTGCACAAGCTCGCAAAAATGCGCAGGCAGCGGTCAAATCTGACCTAGTCTTGGACATTGCCGGTTCAGACATCGATGCCCGTATGGTCGAAATGGCCAAGAAAAATGCCTTTGCGGCCGAAGTAGACCAAGATATTGTCTTTAAACAAATGCGCCTGCAGGACTTGCATACAGACAAGATAAATGGTGTTATTATTTCAAACCCACCTTACGGTGAGCGTTTGTTGGATGATGAGGCCATTATCAAGCTCTACCAAGAAATGGGGCAGACCTTTGAGCCTTTGAAAACATGGTCTAAATTTATCTTGACCAGCGACGAGCAATTTGAACAGCGGTTTGGAAAACAAGCAGATAAAAAACGGAAATTATACAATGGTACGCTGAAGGTTGACTTGTATCAATTCTTTGGTCAACGAGTAAAACGTTCATAAAATAAAGTGAGGTAGATATGTCAAAGAAACATGAGAAGGCACAAGCAGAGCCAGTTAAGGACGAGCAGATTCTAGACTTTGAAGCAGCAAAAGATATGACCATCGGTCAGGCAGCACAAAAACAGCAGGAAATTGAGGCTGGCATTACCGATACGGATGGCCTTTTAGACCGCTACATCAAGCAACACCGAGATGAGATTGAATCTCAAAAATTTGAGACAAGAACAATCCCTGTCATCAAGGATTCGACTGTTATTCCGGTGGTTGAATCAGCTAGCTTGACTTCGGATGAGTTGGAAACGGCAGCTGCAGCTGTGGCAGCACATTCACAAGAAGAACCGAAGCCAGTTGAGTCAAGCCCTGTTGTTGAGCCTCTAAAAACTCCTGCAGAAGAAGTCGCTTATTTTGATTTGACAGATGGATCCGAAGAAAAGCCCAAGAAAAAAGGATTCTGGATTTTTGGAACCCTCTTGGCGGCATTGATTGCTATTTTGGCTTCCCTCTTTTTCTGGATGAACCAAAATAATGCAGGTCAGACAGCTTCTAGCACTTCGTCATCAAGTTCGACCAAACAGTCTTCTAGTACAACCTCATCAAGCTCAACTCCATCCGAGTTTACAGACTTTACCAAGCTGTACGAGAGCTTCTTTACGGATTCGAGCTTGTCTAAATTGAAGAATTCAGAATTTGGTAAATTAGAGGAATTAAAGGCACTCTTGGACAAGATTGATCCAGACAGTGATGCTTATAAGGAAGCCAAGGCCAACTATGATAAATTAGAAAAAGCTATCGCAGCTGTCAACGGCATCAATGAACAATTTGATAAGCCGATTCTTGTTGATGGCGAATTGGATACCACGGCGACTGTTAAGGCTGGAGCAACTCTAGAAGCGGTTGCGACTGGAATCAGCGGTGTTGATGCGACGATCACTTCAGCTGTTAACTTTGCTCGATCACAAGAGGAAAACCAACAGGCTGTTGCTGGATCGGTCGCACCGGCTGAACAAGCAGCGCCAGCTGCCCAGGCTGGAACCCAAGCACCAGCTCCCGCAGAATCAAATGCAGCATCAGCGCTTGCCAGCGCGTCAACAAGTCCTGCCGAAGTGCAAAATGCAGCATCCCAATTCGGGATTCCAGTTCCTCCTGGTGTGACCTTGCAACGTCACTTGAGCCGCGTGCCTTATAACCAAGCCATGATTGATGACGTTAACAATCCTGCTTGGACCTTTAACCCAGGTATTTTGGAAAAAATTGTCGAAACATCTCAAAAACGTGGCTATATCACAGGTAATCAGTATATCTTGGAGAAGGTCAATATCATCAATGGTAATGGCTACTACAATATGTTTAAACCAGATGGCACCTATCTCTTTTCTATCAATGCTAAGACCGGTTACTTTGTCGGAAATGCGCGTGGAAATGCGGATGCCTTAGATTATTAGGAACATAATAAAAAAGCGGGAGACCGCTTTTTTTGATGTTATGGTGTGGTTTCAATTTCATCTACAGACAAAACTGCCTGGCTGGAATGGACGAGATAGGTCGTTCCGTCTTCAAAGCGAATTTGCAATTGGTCGCCATCGCTGTAATCAGTCCACTCTTTGACCTTACCAATCTTGACGCTTCCATCGGGAAGTTTGACCTGGGCGTAATTGAAGGTGTAGTTGGTGTCAAAAACTGTCTTGTTACCGCAAGCTGACAGCATCATCAGGCTAGCCAGTGCCAGAGCAACAAGAAGGATTTTCTTCATACCAAGCTCCTTAAATGGGTTTTCGTTCAAAGGCATCTATCGAAATGCCCTGAGAAAGGATTAGTTTGGCCCATTCTTTGGCAGAATGGAGGCTGTGGTCCTTGTAGTTACCACAAGACTCGATGGTTGTCCCAGGAACATCTTCCCAGCTAATGCCGTCTGCGATTTCTTCCAAACTAGATTTAATGACTTCAGCGATTTGGACAGAATCTTGCTTGCCCCACATAATCATGTGAAAACCGGTTCGGCAACCGAAAGGTGAGCAGTCGATGAGTCCGTCAATCCGTTGGCGAATCAGCTTAGCCAGCAGGTGTTCAATGGTGTGCAACCCCGCTGTATCCATGGCGTTTTCATTGGGTTGGATGAGGCGAATATCAAAGTTGGTGATGACATCACCCTTTGGTCCAATTTCCTCAGAAATCAAGCGGATATACGGGGCTTTGACGATAGTGTGGTCCAGTTCAAAACTTTCTACAATAACTTCTTTGGTCATAATTTCCTCCATTTGGGTTGATGAAAACATTATACCATATTTGTCAATTTGCAATTGTGAAATCGTTTAAATTATGGTAAAATAGATTCAGATTTTGTGTAATGCAAAATAAAATTGAAAGAGGTAGGAAGATGGATATCATTACACTTGTAGTGACCTTGATTTCTGCTCTCATTGGTTTAGTAATTGGTTACTTTGCCATTTCTTTGAAGATGAAAGCTGCAAAAGAAACTGCAGAATTGACACTTTTGAATGCTGAACAAGAAGCAAGTAATGTTCGTGGTCGTGCGGAAGATCAAGCTGAAGCTATTTTAAAAACAGCTGAGCGTGATCGCCAAACCTTGAAAAAAGAATTACTCTTGGAGGCCAAGGAAGAGGCTCGTAAATATCGAGAAGAAGTAGCAAATGAATTTAAGTCAGAACGACAAGAATTAAAGCAAATTGAGTCACGATTGACTGAACGTGCTAGTAGCTTAGATCGTAAAGATGATAATTTAACAAACAAAGAGAAGGCTTTGGAGCAAAAAGAACAAAGCCTGACAGATAAAACTAAACATATTGATGAGCGTGAGCAAGAAGTCGCGAAATTAGAAGAGCAGAAAGCTCTTGAGTTGGAACGCGTTGCTTCGCTGAGCCAGGAAGAAGCCAAAGAGCAGATTCTTGCAGCGACTCGTGATAAATTGACCCACGAGATTGCAACCCGTATCAAGGAGGCTGAGCGAGAGGTCAAAGAGCGGTCTGATAAGATGGCCAAAGACCTTCTAGCGCAGGCCATGCAGCGAATTTCGGGTGAATATGTTGCGGAACAAACTATTACCTCGGTTCATCTGCCGGATGATGCCATGAAGGGCCGAATTATCGGTCGCGAAGGTCGCAACATCCGTACCTTTGAAAGCTTGACAGGGATTGACGTTATCATTGATGATACGCCTGAGGTAGTTGTCCTTTCCGGTTTTGACCCGATTCGCCGGGAGATCGCGCGGATGACCATGGAGACCCTGCTTCAGGACGGTCGTATCCACCCGGCTCGTATCGAGGAGTTGGTGGAGAAATACCGTGTTGAGATGGATAACCGCATCCGTGAATATGGTGAAGCGGCTGCCTATGAAGTAGGCGCTCCTAACCTGCATCCTGACTTGATTAAGATTATGGGACGTCTGCATTTCCGTACCTCCTACGGTCAGAATGTGCTCCGTCACTCGATTGAGGTGGCCAAGTTGTCAGGTATTTTGGCTGCAGAGTTGGGTGAGAATGTTAATTTGGCCCGCCGTGCTGGATTCTTGCATGACGTCGGTAAGGCGATTGACCGCGAGGTGGACGGTAGCCACGTTGAGATTGGTACAGAATTGACCAAGAAATACAAGGAAAATCCAGTGGTTGTCAATACGGTTGCCAGCCACCACGGTGATGTGGAAGCAACTAGCACTATTGCTGTGATTGTTGCAGCAGCGGATGCCTTGAGTGCAGCTCGTCCAGGTTCACGTCGTGAATCGATGGAGGCCTATATCAAGCGTCTCCAAGACCTGGAAGAAATTGCTAATAGCTTTGACGGCATCAAGCAGGCTTATGCCATCCAGGCAGGTCGTGAGATTCGGATTATCGTTCATCCAAATAGAATCAGTGATGATAAGATTACGATTCTGGCTCATGATGTCCGTGAGAAAATTGAAAATAATCTGGATTATCCAGGAAATATCAAGATTACGGTCATCCGTGAAACACGAGCAACTGACATTGCAAAATAAGACAGAAGGAGCTTCGGCTCTTTTTGTTGTTCTTCAAGAGCCGGAAAAATCTGGTTTCCAGATTTAAAATCAGTTGATATTTGCTGAGAATTTTGCTACACTAGAATGAAAGATTTAAAGGAGATAACATGCAGGAAAGAGGCTTACTCATCGTATTTTCCGGTCCTTCTGGTGTAGGGAAAGGAACAGTTCGGCAGGAAATTTTTAGCCATCCAGGTAATAAATTTGAGTATTCGGTGTCTATGACGACCCGGGCTCAGCGTCCAGGTGAGGTGGACGGGGTTGATTATCATTTCCGGAGCCGAGAGGAGTTTGAGGAGTTGATTCGTCAGGGACAAATGCTGGAATACGCTGAGTATGTTGGCAACTACTACGGTACACCCTTGACCTATGTCAATGAAACCCTGGACAAGGGAATCGATGTCTTTCTTGAGATTGAGGTCCAGGGTGCCCTCCAGGTCAAGAAAAAAGTGCCAGATGCAGTTTTTATTTTCCTAACTCCGCCAGATTTGGAAGAGCTCAAAGACCGTTTGGTCGGTCGTGGGACAGACTCGGAAGAGGTTATTGCCAAGCGGATTGAGCGTGCCAAGGAAGAGATTGCTCTCATGCGTGAGTATGACTATGCCATTGTCAATGATGAGGTGCCAAAGGCAGCGGAATTGGTCAAGCGCGCGATTGAGGCGGAACATTTCCGTGTGGACCGTGTGATTGGCAAGTACAACGACATGATTAAAAATATTTAAGTTAGAAAAGAGAATAAGTCCTATGATGTTAAAACCGTCTATTGATACCTTGTTGGACAAGGTACCATCTAAGTATTCATTGGTTATTTTGGAGGCTAAGCGTGCTCACGAATTGGAGGCAGGCGCTAAGCCAACGCAAGAATTTACTTCTGTAAAATCAACCCTCCGTGCCTTGGAAGAAATCGAGGCAGGCAATGTGGTCATCCATCCAGACCCAGAAGCGAAACGTGAGGCTGTTCGTCGCAAGGCTGAAGAAGCAAAACGCTTGGCTGAAGAAGAAGAGCGCAAAATCAAAGAACAAATCGCCAAAGAAAAAGAAGACGGCGAGAAAATCTAAATTCAAAACTCGGCTGGGGGACCATCCGGGTTTCTTTTCCATTTGATAGTCTTTTGAAGTATTTATTGAACCATTGATAAAAGAGTGAAACCTATCCAAACCATCACGAAAGGAGGATCTATGTACGCACAGATTATCGTAGACGTGCCGCTCATGCAGACGGACCAAGCCTATACCTATCTAGTGTCTGAAGAATTTGAGGCGGGAATTGTACCTGGTATCCGAGTCCATGTGCCCTTTGGAAAGGGTAATCGGCTGATTCAGGGCATCGTGGTCGGCTTGACTGAGGAATTGCCAGAGGGGACCCAGGACATCAAGCCCATTGTGGAAGTGCTGGACTATTCGCCAGTCCTCAACAAGGAGCAATTTTGGCTGGCAGACCAGATGCGCAAGACGGTATTCGCCTACAAAATCACCCTGCTCAAGGCCATGCTACCCAGCCTCCTCAACTCAACCTATGACAAAATTCTCCGTCCTGGGCTTGGTTTGGAAATAGCAGAGCAGGAAAGCCTGTTTGGCGGTAGGGACCAGGTCCGTTTTTCAGACCTGGATGTGTCTGAGCAGGCCCGCATCATGCGGCTTGCCCAGGCAGGCAAAATCTTGGTCGACTATGTGGCCAAGGACAAAAAGCAAATCAAGACTGAAAAATGGTACCGGGTAAATCGGGACCAGCTCATGCAAGCAGAGATACCCGCCCGTGCCAAGAAACGGCTGGCTTTGAAGGCCTACTTACTGGAACATTCTGATGAACAGCCTCTAGCCAGCTTGAAAAAGGACTTTTCAGCTGATACGCTCCGCTATTTCCAAGAAAATGCCTATATAGAAGTCTGGGAGGAGGAGGTCTCGCGGACCCAAGCTCTCTTTGATAAGGTAGGGGTCAGCCAGGCGCTTTCCCTCAATCCAGAGCAGGCCATAGCGGTCAAGGAAATCCTGTCCAAGGTCGGCCAGGAGAGCCAGACCTATCTGCTGCAGGGGGTGACAGGCTCTGGCAAGACAGAGGTCTATCTGCAGGTCATTGACCAGGTCCTCAAGATGGGTAAGACGGCTATCATGCTGGTGCCGGAGATTTCGCTGACGCCCCAGATGACCAATCGTTTTATCGCGCGTTTCGGCCAGCAGGTGGCCATCCTGCACTCAGGCCTGTCAGACGGGGAGAAGTACGACGAGTGGCGTAAGATTGAGCGGGGGGAGGCCCAGGTGGTGGTCGGTGCCAGGTCGGCGATTTTTGCTCCCTTAAAAAATCTAGGAGCCATTATCATCGATGAGGAGCATGAGGCGACCTATAAGCAGGACTCCAATCCTCGCTACCATGCCAGAGACGTGGCAAAGCTGCGGGCGGACTACAACCAGGCTGTCCTGGTTTTGGGGTCGGCTACGCCAAGCCTAGAAACTCGTGCCCGTGCCAGTCGCGGTCTTTACGGTAGGCTGGTCCTCAATCAGCGGGCCAATCCGCAGGCCAGGATACCAGAGGTCCAGGTCATTGATTTCAGAGATTATATCGGCCAGCATGAGGCTAGTAATTTTACGCCGGTTTTGATAGAAAAAATCCAGGAAAAGCTGGCTCGTAAGGAGCAGGTGGTCCTCATGCTCAATCGCCGTGGCTATTCTTCCTTTGTCATGTGTCGGGATTGTGGGACGGTGGACCAGTGTCCAAACTGTGATATTTCTTTGACCCTGCACATGGACAGCCGGTCTATGAATTGCCACTATTGCAATTTTCAAAAGCCCATTCCCCAGGTCTGTCCTAACTGTCAGAGTCGGGCCATTCGCTACTACGGTACGGGGACCCAGAAGGCCTATGATGAGTTGCAGGAATTGCTGCCGAATGCTCGTATCCTTCGGATGGATGTGGACACGACCAAGAAAAAAGGTGCCCATGAGGCCCTTTTGGAGAAATTTGGTCGACAGGAGGCAGATATCTTGCTGGGGACCCAGATGATTGCCAAGGGACTGGACTTTCCAAATGTGACCTTGGTAGGGGTGCTCAATGCGGATACGGCGCTGAATTTGCCAGACTTCAGGTCATCCGAGCGGACCTTCCAATTATTGACCCAGGTGGCTGGTCGAGCAGGTCGGGCAGACAAGGAGGGGGAGGTCATTATCCAGACCTATAATCCCAATCATTATGCCATTGCCTTTGCCAAGAACCAGGACTACGAGGGCTTCTATCAGTATGAGATGGGCATTCGGAAAAGTCTGGGCTATCCGCCTTACTATTTCACGGTGGGCTTGACCTTTTCTCATAAGTCGGAGGATCTTGTCATCAAAAAGGCCTATGAGACGGTGCAGCTCTTGCGGGAGAACTTGACGGAGCAGATTCAGATTTTGGGGCCGACGCCCAAGCCTATCGCCCGTACCCATAATCTTTACCATTATCAAATCATTCTCAAGTACCGGCGGGAGGAGCAGCTGGAGCAGGTCCTCAATCGGATTTTGGACTGGACCCAGGAGCGGGACAACCAGGACTTGCGCTTGGTGATTGATAATGAACCGCAAAATATGATGTGATACTCTTTGAACATCGACAGTATCCGTTCTTGAGTTACAATATATGAGGTTGGACAGGTGTGTCCAGCCTTTTTGCTATCTAGATTTCAAGTCCCAGTTAAGGCAATTATCCATAAAAATGGTATAATTAAGGGATACTAAATAGAGGATGAAGGAGCAGAGATGACAAAATTGATTTTTATGGGAACGCCTGAGTTTTCAGCGACTGTTTTGAAAGGTATTTTGGCAGAGGGCTCCTATGAGGTTTTGGCTGTGGTGACCCAGCCTGACCGAGCGGTTGGGCGCAAGAAAACCATCCAAATGACACCGGTCAAGCAGGTGGCCTTGGAGTACGACTTGCCTGTTTACCAGCCGGAAAAATTATCAGGCAGCCAGGAAATGGCGGACATTATGGAATTGGGAGCGGACGGAATTGTGACAGCGGCCTTTGGTCAATTTTTACCGATCAAGCTGCTGGACTCTGTTGACTTTGCGGTCAATGTCCATGCCTCGCTCTTGCCCAAGTACCGCGGTGGTGCGCCCATTCATTATGCCCTTATCAACGGAGATGAGCGAGTCGGAGTGACTATTATGGAAATGGTCAAGGAAATGGATGCGGGCGATATGATTTCAAGCGACAGCATTGCCATTGAAGAGACAGATAATGTCGGCACCCTTTTTGAAAAACTAGCGGTAGTCGGTCGTGACCTGCTATTGAAAACCTTGCCGGGTTATATGGCTGGCGACATCAAGCCGGTGGCACAAGACCCTGAACAGGTGACCTTCTCGCCCAATATTCAGCCTGAGGAGGAAGTTTTGGACTGGGCCAAGTCTGCGCGCCAGATTTTTAATCAGATTCGTGGTATGTATCCTTGGCCGGTTGCCCATACCTATTGGCAGGGAGGGCGCTTTAAAATTCAGGAGGCTTTGGAAGTGGAAGGGTCTGGCAGACCAGGTCAGGTCATTGAAAAGACTAAGAAAACACTGGTCATCGCCTGTGGCAGCTCTGCTATTTCCCTAAAAACCGTTCAGCCAGCGGGCAAGCCTAAGATGACTATTGCGGACTTTTTGAATGGGGCTGGCCGTGAGATTGAGGTAGGAGATGTCTTTGGTGAACAATAAGCAAACAGCGCGTGGACTGGCTCTGGAGGTCTTGACAGAGGTCTTTGAACAGGGAGCCTACTCCAATATCGCCCTCAACAAGGCCTTGGAAGGAACCAACCTGTCAGCCCAGGACAAGGGGCTGGCTACGGAATTGGTCTATGGTACGGTATCACGAAAAATTACGCTGGAATGGTATCTGGCCCACTTTATCGATGACCGGGACAAGCTGGACAACTGGGTTTATTACTTGCTCATGCTGAGCTTGTACCAGCTGCTTTACTTGGACAAATTGCCTGTCCATGCCGTGGTCAATGAGGCGGTAGAGTTAGCCAAGCGTAGCAAGGGAACGGACAAATTTGTCAATGCCATCTTGCGGAAAATCAGCCAGGCGGACCTGCCTGACCCAGCTAGTATTAAGCGGAAGAACAAGCGTTTGTCAGTTCAATATTCTGTCCCAGTCTGGCTGGTTCAGACCTTGGTTGCGGAATATGGTGATGAGAGGGCGGAGAAGATTTTTGCCAGCCTGCACCAGCGTAATAAGGCTAGTGTCCGTGTGACAGATACTAGCTGTCTGGATGATTTGCAGGCAGCATTGGGAGCGGAGCGGTCGCACTTGTCTCCTGTTGGCCTAGTCAAGTCCCATGGACATTTTGCTGGGACGGAGGCTTTCAAGTCCGGTCTTTTGACCATTCAGGACGAGACCAGCCAGCTGGTGGCTCCGACCTTGCAACTTGAGGGCCATGAAGTCGTACTGGATGCTTGTGCGGCACCTGGTGGTAAGACCTGCCACATGGCGTTTTACATGGATAGTGGGAAAGTGGTGGCCTTGGATCTATATGACCACAAGCTGGCTCTTATCCAGGAAAATGCGGACCGCCTGGGTCTTTCAGATAAGATTGAAACTCAAAAATTAGATGCCAGTCGGGTGCATGAAGTCTTTGGTCCAGATAGTTTTGACAAGATTTTGGTGGATGCTCCCTGCTCCGGCATCGGGCTTATCCGTCGTAAGCCAGACATTCGTTATAATAAAGCTGGTCAGGATTTTGAAGCATTGAAAAAAATCCAGCTGCAGATACTGGACAGCGTTTGCCAAACCATTAAAAAAGGTGGTATAATAACCTATAGCACATGTACCATTATTGCAAAAGAAAATCAGGAAGTTCTTCGAGAATTTTTAGACAGTCATCCTGATTTTGAACAAGTTGCATTAACACATCCAGAATCATCAATTGTGACAGAAGGAATGATACTGATTACCCCTGAACTTTTTCAGACAGATGGCTTTTTCATTGGTCAGCTGAGAAGACGATTCTAGAAAAGGAGGCTGTTGCTTAGCAACAAGAAACTTATGGAAATTGCATTACTTACAGATGTTGGACAAAAACGATCAAATAACCAGGATTATGTCAATCGTTATGTCAACCGAGCAGGAATTGATTTGATTATTCTAGCAGATGGACTAGGAGGTCATCGAGCAGGCCATATTGCTAGTGAAATGACAGCCACAGACCTTGGTGCTGCCTGGGTAGATACTCAAATTATGACCCTCAACGAAGTCCGTGAATGGATGGTTGACATCATTGAGCAGGAAAATCAAAAGATTTATCAATTGGGTCAGACCGAAGAATACAAGGGCATGGGAACAACTTTAGAAGCGGTTGTGGTTATTGACAATCAGATGATTTATGCCCATATCGGGGACTCTAGAATCGGTATCGTTCATAATGAAGAATATGAACGCTTGACCAGTGACCATTCCTTGGTTGGAGCTCTTATGCGAGCGGGTCAATTGACAGAAGAAGAGGCGCAGAACCATCCTCAGAAGAATATTGTGACCCAGTCCATTGGTCAGGCGGACCCGGTTGAACCAGATATTGCTTTGAAGACCTTGGAAGTTGGGGATTACGTGTTAATCAACAGTGATGGCTTGACCAATATGGTCTCGACAGAGGATATTCGCGATATCCTCTTGAGTGATGTTTCGCTGGAAAGCAAGGCAGAGACCCTGGTTCGTTTTGCTAATAATGCTGGCGGTTTGGACAATATCACGGTTGCCATCCTTCATATCACGGAGGAGGCTAACTAATGATCCAAATCGGTAAGATTTTTGCCGGTCGGTATCGGGTCATTCGGCAGATAGGCCGAGGAGGAATGGCTGATGTCTACCTGGCAAAGGATCTGATTTTGGATGGTGAGGAGGTTGCTGTAAAAGTTCTCCGGACCAATTACCAGACAGATCAAATTGCTGTTCAACGTTTTCAGCGTGAAGCCAGAGCTATGGCTGATCTCAATCACCCAAATATCGTACGGATTACGGATATTGGTGAGGAAGATGGTCAGCAATACCTGGCCATGGAATATGTTAATGGCCTGGACTTGAAGCGCTATATCCAGGAAAATTCACCCTTGGATAATGATGATGCGGTCCGTATCATGGGGCAAATCTTGCTAGCTATACGTATGGCTCACACCCGCGGTATTATCCACAGGGATTTGAAACCTCAGAACGTCCTTCTAACGCAAGATGGCGTGGCCAAGGTAACGGATTTCGGGATTGCGGTTGCCTTTGCAGAGACCAGTTTGACCCAGACAAATTCGATGTTGGGCTCGGTTCACTATCTCTCGCCAGAACAGGCGCGGGGGTCCAAGGCTACAGTGCAAAGCGATATTTATGCCATGGGGGTCATTCTCTTTGAGATGTTGACAGGACGAATTCCTTTTGATGGCGATAGCGCTGTAACCATTGCTCTCCAGCATTTTCAAAAGCCCATGCCATCTGTCCGCGAGGCCAATCCAAACGTACCGCAGGCTCTGGAAAATGTTGTCTTAAAAGCAACAGCCAAGAAATTGACAGACCGCTACAAGTCCATTGCGGAAATGTACACGGATATGGCTTCAGCCTTGTCCTACAATCGCCGCAATGAGCAGCGGGTGGTGTTGGATGAAAACAAGGTGGATTCAAAAACCCTGCCTAAATTATCCCAGGTTGCTTCAGAGAAAAAAGTAGATACACCAGTGGAGTCTTCACCAGCTCCAGTAGCAGTTGCTCCAAAAACTAAGCCGACGTCATCAGCCAAGAAGCCCAAGGCAAAAAAGAGGATTCGTACCCGCTATAAGGTGTTGATGATTGCTATTGGCCTTCTCTTGGCGGCCTTCTTCGCCATTCTTTTTAACACTCCAGCCACAGTGACAGTGCCGAATGTTGTGGGGCAAACCTTGGAAGTTGCGACGGAGGAGATTGAGACAGCCGGATTGCGCGTGGGTACGGTGACCAATGAAGCTTCGACGGAAGTCGCAGAAGGTCAAGTTATTCGGACAACACCTGCTGCTAATTCCAAGCGCAAAGAAGGTTCCCGTGTCAATATTGTCATTGCCATGGAAGAAGGTGTCAACATTCCTGATTTGTCTGGTGATGAATTGGCAAAAGCCCAGGAAAAACTAGAGGCTCTTGGCTTCAAAGTGGAAGTGGAAGAAGAGTATAGCGAGAAGGTTAAACAGGGCCGGGTGATTCGGACCAAGCCAGAATGGGAGACCAGTCAGCCAAAAGGTTCAACCGTTGTCTTGGTTGTTTCCAGAGGGGCTGAGCCAGTTGATGTACCGGATGTATCTGGACGTAGTGTGAATGATGCTACCCATGCCCTAGAAGCTGTCGGTTTGAAGGTTTCTTCGACCAAGGAAGAATACAGCGACTACTTAGAAGCTGGTCAGGTAATCGGAACAGACCCTGCAGCCAATACCAGTGTTTCTAAGGGTTCTAGCCTGGTTCTCATTGTTTCAAAAGGTCAACGACCACTCATGCCAGATTTTGGTATCTTGACGACTTCCTACTCAGATGCTAGAAAACAGCTGGAAGCTTTGGGAATTAAAAGTATTGAGCGCGTGGAAGATTCGAGTTATTCGACTAGTGAGCGAAATCTGGTCGTAGGACAAAGTCCTCTGCCAGGTCAACCTATTACTGACTCTGTCACAATTTATGTATCCATTCCTACTGTGACACCAGAGTCCAGCAGTAGCAGCACTAGCAGCACTAGCTCGACAGAAGAATCAACGACGACTAGTACGTCTTCATCAAATAATTCAGACTAAGAGGGGCATTGTCCTCTCTTTTTTCTTAAAATTCCTACCCGGGTAGGAGACAAATCCTGCTAAAATCTGTTAGAATATTGGGAGAGGATCCTTACATGAAAAAAATCCAATTTTTTATACTGATAGAGAGTATTTTGTTTACGCTGGCCTTTTTTGATACCCTAGCCAGTGAGACGGCACGGACTCTTCTCCTAATCGCAGTGATACTAATTCTATTCTGGTATATCACAGGCAGAAAGGGGCTTAATGCCCTACTAACAACGGCCCTTTCTCTCATATTTTTAGTCTTTTTCCTCAATATTTATTTCATTATCGGTGTTTTGCTGATGGTGGTCTATATTTTGGTTAATTTCTTTTCACGCTATGAGAAGCAGTACCAGTATTCCCAGATAGTTCTGGGGGATCAGCATATTCAATCCCAGCATCAAAAGTCCCAGTGGTTTGGTCATAAAGATCATTCCCAGGACCAGTATGGTTTTGAGGATATCAATATTATCCGCCTGTTTGGCAATGACGTTGTTGACCTGGATCAGACGGTTCTAATTGGTCGGGATAATGTGGTTGTTATCCGTAAGACTTTTGGTAAGACTAAAATTATCATTCCTATTGATGTCGAGCTATCCCTTTCTGCCTCTAGTCTGTATGGACGTGTCTATTTTTTAGGCGATGCACATTGGGATTTGCGAAATGAGAGTTTTTCGATTGCGACCCCTGACTATTCTTCTGCCAATAAGCGGGTCAAGGTTGTTATCAATAGCCTCTATGGCGATGTGGAGGTCGTGCGGGTATGATGAAGAAAGGAACGCTATTTTTTCTCATTTGGTATGCCGGGCTGATTGTTATCGTCATCCTTGCCTCAGTCCTTCCCTTGTTGGGCTATTCCTTATTTGACATGTCCTTTTGGACGGCCAATGACCAGCTCTATGTGACCTTGATTTCGCTCCTGGTACTCTTGACAATCTTTCTATCTATCTTGGTTCAGACGGTCAGTTTCCTATCCACGCAGACCATGAGAATGAAGATTAAGCAAATTAGCAATCACCAGCCCATTAGGGTTGATAGCGACGAGGACCAATTGCTCCTACACCTATCTGAGAAAATGCGCAGTTTGACCAGGCAGGTCCAATTGATTGACAACCAGGACCTAGTCAAACGGGAAGCAATTGTCGAGGGGGAGCGCAAGCGAATTGCCCGTGACCTGCATGATACGGTCAGCCAGGAACTCTTTGCGACCAGCATGATTTTATCAGGTCTGGCATCAAATCTGTCCACCATACCGAAAGAAACCCTGCAAGAGCAGCTGGTCTTGGTCAAGGACATGATTGAGTCGGCCCAGCGGGATTTGCGGATTTTGCTCCTGCACTTACGACCTAGTGAGCTGGAAGGTAAGACCCTGGTTGAAGGTTTTGATGTGATTCTGCGGGAAGTCAGCGACAAGAGTAGTATCCAGGTCCACTTCCAGCATGAAGTGGAAGAATTGCCTAAGCTGATAGAAGAGCACCTCTTCCGCATTGCCCAGGAGATTATTTCCAATACCTTGCGCCATGCCAAGGCCAAGCAACTGGATGTCTACTTGATTCAGAAGGAGACAGAATTACAGCTTAAAATGACAGATGATGGCATTGGTTTCCAGCAGGAAGATGATGGGGAGCTCAGCTATGGCCTCCAAAACATCCGCGAGCGGGTGGAAGATATGGCAGGGACTATCAAGATTCGGACGGCTCCCAACAAGGGGGTTGCCATTGATATTCGTATCCCACTACTGAAAGGAAAAGAAGATGAAGACGATTCGAGTGATGCTGGTTGATGACCACGAGATGGTCCGACTAGGATTGAAAAGTTATTTAAATTTACAGGCTGATGTGGAGGTTGTCGCAGAAGCCAGCGATGGCGAGGAAGGCTTGGCTAAGGCACTGGATTTGCGTCCAGATGTGGTTGTTATGGACCTGGTCATGCCCAAGATGACAGGGGTAGAGGCGACTCTGGCCCTCTTGAAGGAATGGTCGGATGTCAAGATTGTGATTTTGACTTCTTATTTGGACAATGAAAAAATCTATCCAGTTCTTGAGGCTGGTGCCAAGGGCTATATGCTTAAAACCTCTAGTGCAGACGAGATTCTCTCTGCCATTCGCAAGGTGGCGCGTGGGGAATTTGCCATTGAAACAGAAGTGGAGAAGAAGGTCGAGCACCACAAGCGTTATCCAGACCTGCATGATGATTTGACCGTACGTGAACGGGAGATTTTGGCCCTGCTTGCCAAGGGCTATGATAACCAGCGGATTGCGGATGAATCCTTCATTTCCCTCAAAACGGTGAAAACCCATGTTTCCAATATCCTGTCTAAACTAGCTGTCAGCGACCGGACCCAGGCTGTCGTCTATGCCTTTCAACATGGACTGGTGGCACAGGATGAAGATTAGTGATATAATGGTAGGCAGTCATACTCAATGAAAAACAAAAGTGGGGGAGAATAGATGGACGCAAAATTAAAATACAAGGCCAAGAAGATTAAGTTGGTATTTTTCGATATTGATGATACCTTGCGCTTGGTGGAGACTGGATTTATTCCGGACACTATTCCGACGGTCTTTGCATCACTGAAAGCAAAAGGCATCTTGATAGGGATTGCCTCTGGTCGGGCCAAATATGGTGTTGTGCCAGAAATCCAGGCCTTGCAGCCGGATTACTTTGCTATGATAAACGGCTCTTATGTAGAAGATGCCAAAGGCAATGTCATTCGTAAGGCTCCGATTGCACCGGATTTGATTGAGAAATATATTGCTTGGACCAAGCAAGTGGGGATTGACTATGGGGTTATGAGCGCCGAAAAAGCCACTCTGTCCTTCCGTGACCAGCGGATTAGTCAGGCCATTGACCCCATTTATGATAATCTGGAGACAGACCCTGATTTTTACAAGGGCCAGGATATTTACCAAATGTGGACCTTTGAGCAGGAAGGTCAGGAAGTGGTCTTACCGGAGGAATTGCAGAGTGACTTACGCAGTGTCCGTTGGCATGCCATTTCATCAGACATTGTCCTCAAGTCTGCCTCTAAGGCAGCAGGGGTAGCCGCAATCGTTGAAAAGCTTGGTCTCAAACCAGAAAATGTCTTGGTCTTTGGCGATGGTCTTAATGACATCGAGCTCTTCCAATATGCTGGCATCAGTATTGCCATGGGGCATTCCCACCCAGAACTGCAAAAACATGCAGATTATATTACAAAAACAGTAGAAGAAGACGGCATTTTTGATGCTTTGGAGAAATTAGGTTTGGTAGAAAAAGAAAAATACTTCCCACAATTAGACTTGGAAAATGTAGAGGGACCAGTTGCCCGCATCAAGACCAATCACGGTAGCATGACCATCAAGCTCTTCCCAGAAATTGCACCAAAAACAGTGGCGAACTTTGTTGCCCTGTCAAAAGATGGTTACTATGACGGCATTATTTTCCATCGTATTATCGAGGATTTCATGATTCAAGGTGGCGACCCGACTGGTACAGGTATGGGCGGTGAGTCTATCTACGGTGAGTCCTTTGAGGATGAATTTTCTATGGAGGCCTTCAACCTGCGTGGTGCTCTTTCTATGGCCAATGCAGGTCCCAATACCAACGGCAGTCAATTTTTCATCGTGCAGAACCAGAATTTCCCTTACAATGCCAAGGAATTGGAGCGCGGTGGTTGGCCTAAGGAAATTGCGGCTCTTTATGCTGAAAATGGTGGAACACCGCACCTGGATCAACGCCACACGGTCTTTGGACATTTGATGGACCAAGAATCTTATAGGGTATTGGATACCATTGCGGCTGTAGAGACAGATGGTTCAGACCGTCCGCATGAAGATGTTGTCATCGAAAGTATTGAAATCGAGGACTAAGATGAATATTGGTGATAAAGTCAAAGGGAAAGTGACGGGTATTCAGCCCTACGGTGCCTTTGTTGAATTAGAGAACGGTCAGATTGGGCTTATCCATATTTCTGAAATCAAGACAGGCTTTGTTGATAATATCCACCATTTTATTAAAATGGGCCAGGAAGTTCTGGTCCAAGTCGTTGACTATGATGAATATTCGCACAAGGCTAGTCTATCTATGCGGACCTTGGAAGAAGAACGCCAAAAAATCCCAAGACACCACCGCTTTACCAACGACCGCTATAAGATTGGCTTTGAGCCTCTGGCCAAGGCTCTCCCAACCTGGATTGCCGAATCCAAGGAGTATTTGAAGGAAATGAAAGAAGGAAAGGTCTAGACTAGTTGCTAGTCTAGCTTTCCAATAGTAAAAAGAGCTTGGAAATCCAGGCTCTTTTGGTATATTAGTTTTCAAACTCATAGAGGGTAGTTGACAGATAGCGTTCACCGTTGTCAGCCAGGATAGCCAAGACTTTTTTGCCAGCTCCTAGTTCCTTAGCGACTTCAATCGCAGCATGAATAGCAGCGCCAGAAGAAATACCGACCAGGAAACCTTCCTGTCCGCCGATAGCGCGGCCGGTTGTCAGAGCATCATCTGATTTGACGCGGACAATGCTATCGTAGGCAGCGGTATCCAGGGTGTCTGGGATGAAGCCAGCTGAAATTCCTTGAATCTTGTGCGGACCAGGTGCTTCACCAGAGAGGACGGCAGACTCATCTGCTTCCACAGCGTAAATTTTTACATCGGGATTGGCTGCCTTAAGGACATGAGAGACACCGCTGACGGTACCACCAGTACCCACGCCTGACACAAATGCATCCAGACCAGTTGGTCCAAAGTCCTCCAAAATTTCTTGTCCTGTTGTATCTTCATGAACTTTTGGATTGGACGGGTTGGCAAATTGGAAAGGTACCCAGCCATTTTGTGCTTCAGCGATTTCATTGGCCTTGGCAATGGCACCCTTCATCCCCTCGCTACCTGGTGTGAGAACTAGCTCAGCTCCGTAGGCTTGGATAATTTTACGACGCTCAATGCTCATGGTTTCAGGCATGACGATGATGACCTTGTAACCTTTTGCAGCTCCAACCCAAGCCAAACCGATACCAGTATTTCCGCTTGTAGGCTCAACAATCGTATCACCAGGCTTGATAGTGCCGGCCTTTTCAGCATCTTCAATCATTGCCAGAGCAATGCGGTCTTTGACAGAAGAACCAGGGTTGAAGGCCTCCAGTTTGACATAGACATCCGCAGCACCTTCAGGGACAATGTTATTGAGTTTGATAATCGGTGTTTTTCCGACAAGTTCTGTAATCGATTGATAAATAGCCATTGCTAATACCTCCAAATATAGTTACTTCTAGTATATATCAAGTCCCAGCCAATGTATAATATAAAAAAACTATCGTCATGATAGCTTTTTTTAATGAACAGGAACTTCGACAATTCTTGGCTCAGTCTCTTGGCTTGTGACCTTGCCATGGTAAAATTCGGTCAGACTGGTCAGAGTCGGCGCAACCAGTTCCTTGTCAACATAGATCATGGTTTGAACTTCCGTTGTAAATTGGGTATCGTGTTCTTCCAGTCCCAACTCAGCCCGCCAGTTGGCAAATTCCTGGTACTGGGCATAGGAAAGGGTGATAGAAATGCCTTTTTGCTCCTTGACTTCAACAACGCCGATTTCCTTGACGGCCTTGGACACGGCTCCAGCATAAGCCCGAATCAGCCCACCGGCACCCAATTTGATACCTCCAAAATAGCGGGTCACAACCGCTGCGACATTGGTCAGTTCATGATTTTCCAGCACTGTCAGCATGGGAACACCCGCTGTACCAGAAGGCTCGCCGTCGTCCGATGATCGCTTGATTTCCATATTTTCGCCAAGGATAAAGGCAGAGCAGTTATGGTTGGCCTTGTAGTGCTCTTTCTTAATACCGTTGATAAATTCCCTGGCCTCTTCCTCGGTTGTCACCCGTTTCATAAAGCAAATAAAGCGGGATTTCTTAATCTCTTCTTCGACAATACCGTCTTCTTTAATGGTCTTAAATTCTTTCATACCAAAATTATACACGTTTTTCCAAAAACTGACAAAAATTTCCGAATAAATAAGTGATGAAAGAACTAGAAAATTATTATGGACGACTGTTTACCAAGTATCAATTGACGGCTGAAGAGCGCCAAGCAGCTCAGACCTTACCTAGCATGACAGAGGGGGGCGCTTGTTTTCGTTGTTCGACTGCATTTTCGGACCGCCATCGTTTACCAAACGGGGCCTACTATTGCCGAGAATGTATCCTGCTAGGCAGGGTGCGGTCAGATGAGGAACTCTATTATTTTCCCCAGCAGGATTTCCCAGAAAATGCCTGTCTCAAGTGGTCTGGTCAGCTGACTGATTGGCAGCAGAAGATTTCAAACGGGCTCTGTGCCAATATTGAAAAAAGGCGGCCGACCTTGGTTCATGCCGTGACGGGGGCTGGAAAGACGGAGATGATTTACCATGCAGTAGCGCAAGTCATTGACCAGGGCGGAGCAGTTTGTCTGGCCAGTCCCAGAATTGATGTCTGTATCGAGCTTTATAAGCGGCTGCAACAAGATTTCGCTGTTCCCATCAGTCTCCTTCATGGCCAGTCGGATCCTTATTTTCGGACGCCGCTTGTGGTCGCTACCACCCACCAGTTGCTCAAGTTCTACCAGGCCTTTGATTTGGTCTTAATCGATGAGGTGGATGCCTTTCCCTATGCGGACAATCCCATGCTCTACCGGGCAGTAGACAATGCCGTCAAAGCAGACGGGCTCCAGGTTTTCCTGACAGCGACCTCGACGGATGAGCTGGATAGGAAGGTAAAATCCGGCCAATTAGAACGGCTCAGTTTGCCCAAACGCTTTCACGGCAATCCCTTGATTGTGCCAGAAAAGGTCTGGTTCAGCCAATTTGACCAGAGCCTGAAAAAGGACAAGCTGGTTGTCAAGCTCAAGAAAGCTATCAGAAACCAGCGAAAAACAAGTTTTCCCTTGCTGATTTTTCTGCCAGAAATTTCCAAAGGCCAGGAATTTGTAGCGATTTTGGAGCGAGAATTTCCTGATGAGAAAATCGGTTTTGTTTCTAGTCAGACGGAAAATCGACTGGAGATTGTTCAAGGTTTTCGCGACCGCACCATTACCATCCTGGTTTCAACAACGATTCTGGAGCGAGGTGTGACCTTTCCCATGGTTGATGTCATGGTAGTCCAGGCCAACCACTATCTCTATACATCGTCCAGTTTGGTGCAGATTGGAGGTCGAGTCGGACGGTCCATGGATCGTCCAACAGGCTTGCTCCTCTTTTTTCACGAGGGTTCGACCCGTGCCATTGAAAAAGCAATCGCTGAAATCAAATTTATGAACAAGGAGGCCGGCTATGTCTAACTGCCTACTCTGTGTGGAGAGCCTGCGAACCCGCACCACATTTAGCTCTATCCTCTTTTTCCAGCAGGAAAAACTAGGGATTTGTTCCAGCTGTCAGGCTTCTTTTAAGGAAATAGCAGAGCTCCACTGTCCGTCTTGTTATAAGTCAGGAACTTCCGATATCTGCAGTGATTGTCGGCACTGGCAGGCCAGGGGCAAACGCATTGACCACAGGGCCATTTTCCAATACAATCCAGCCATGGCAGATTATTTCAGCAAGTACAAGTTTCAAGGGGACTATCTGCTCAGACAGGTCTTTTCCCAGCAAATCAAGGCAGCCCTGTTAGCTTATTCGGACTATACCTTGGTTCCCATTCCCCTTAGTCCAGAGAGGTTGGAGGAGCGAGGCTTCAATCAGGTGACTGGGCTACTTGATGCGGCTGGTCTTCCATATAAAGAGCTCTTAGGCAAAATTGATAGCCGAAAACAGTCTTCAAAAAGTCGGGAGGAGCGTCTTGATGCGGAACAGGTCTTTTATTTGTTGGAGGAAGATGAGCTTCCAGAAAAAATAATTTTAGTTGACGATATTTACACAACAGGTGCCACAATCCAGCTTGCCGTGGGACTTTTCATGAAAACTGGTCAGAAAGAAATCAAAACATTTTCACTTTCACGTTGAGAAAACGGTTGCAATATTTTATAAATATGTTATAATGATAGTGAAGAAAGGCGAAAGCCAAGAAAGAGGTACTAATATGATTAAATTCAGTATTCGTGGAGAAAACCTTGAAGTTACAGATGCACTCCGTGCCTATGTAGAAGAGAAAGTTGCTAAGATTGAGAAGTACTTTAGTGCAGACCAAGAGTTGAATGCCAAGGTAAACTTGAAGGTTTACCGTGATAAGCGTGCTAAGGTTGAAGTGACCATCCCTGTTGGTGGTGTAACCCTACGTGCAGAAGACATTTCACAAGAAATGTATGGCTCAATCGACCTTGTCGTAGACAAGATTGAACGTCAAATCCGTCGTAACAAGACAAAAATCGAGCGCAAACACCGTCAAAAAGTGGCTACTGGTCAAGTCTTTACAGACGAGTTGGTAGAGCAAGCTGAAGAAGAAGTAAAAGTAGTTCGTACTAAGCAGGTAGACTTGAAACCGATGGATATGGAAGAGGCCGTTCTTCAGTTGGAATTGCTTGGACATGACTTCTTTATCTACACAGATGCCAATGATGGTACTACCAATGTCCTTTACAAACGTGAAGATGGCGATTTGGGACTCTTGGAAGTGCGTCAGTAATTCTCAGAACCTGTATTCACAGTTCAGTATCTTGAGCTAAGGCTAGTTTTCTGCCACTCATCGTTCGTTTTTCTCGAAATACAGTCAGTATTCCATCAAAAAACGGTCTTGATTTGCAAAAAAACTATCTCTCATCTAAATCTACCTTACTTATAAATACTGTTTCTTATATAAACGAATAGGAGAGGAGGGCAACCTTCTCTCTTTTGCCATGACGGGTGACGAAAGGACTAGCTATGCAGTTTTTAGCAGAATTAATTGGAGGGTGGCTCTTGGAATTGCCAGTTTTTGAGCCAGAAAAACAGGCGCCCTTTGGCAGTCGTTACTGGTTGGGCTGGCTCGGAATCTTGTTTCATCTGGTCCTGGTCGGCTTGCTTGCTTTTATCAGTTTCTTTAGCCTAGCTAAGCTGCTGAAAGACTTTCATCTGGGCCATATGATTCTTGCTACCTTCCTCCTTGGGCTTGCGCTCTTTTCGCTTTGGCGACTTGGCAAATACCTGGTCAGGATGTGTCGCGCAACCAACTATTATTGGAAGAGGAAATAGAAAGCATCAGCTTGAGCTGGTGTTTTTTTGATGCCTGGGGAGGGAAATTCGGTTTCAATTATGCTATAATAGAGAGATAATATTTGTTAGGAATGAATGTTGAATAGGAGCATGGATGAGTAGGATGATGCCGGGGCGGACTCGCCAGGAAGGAATTGATTTATACGAATCGGGTCAGTTGAGAGTCGTTGAGAGCGAGCTGGGAAAGATGACGCTGGAAATTGCCGGGGAGTTGTTTTCCTATAGCGATGACGATAGTGAGCTTAATTGTAGCTGTCTGCTATTTCAAAATAAGGGCTACTGCCAGCATTTGGCTGCTACGGAGTATTTTTTGAAGAATGATAAGGCTGGTCAGACCCTCAAGGAGGAGGGCAGCCATCAGAAGGAGACCGCTAGGCGAACCTACTTTGGCGGCTTGTTTTTGGATGAAATTTTACCGCTTCCGCTTGATTTGGGTATCCAATACCAACTAGCGGTGGAGGGGCAGTTATTGGCCTATGACCGCCAGATTGACTGGACCCTCAAAATCGGTCGTTTGCCAGACCAGCGTTACTATATTATTCGCGATATTGGGGCCTTTTTGAAGGTGGTCAAAACCAATGGCCAGTATCAAATCGGTAAAAAATACTTTGAGCATGTGTCCTTTGATCATTTTGACCCGGCAAGTCAGGCTCTTCTGGAATTTTTATGGGTCCTGGTGCCTGAAAAAGCCCGCCTGGACTCGGAAGTCTTGGTTCATTTCGGTCGTCATTTTCGCCTACCCAAGTCTCACTTTGAGGAGGGGCTGGAATTGCTGGGGGACTTGGATGAATTTCAACTGACCCACCAGCAGACCAGCTACTCACAGTTGACCATTAAACACCTAACGCCAGAAGACGGTCTCTTTTGTTTTGAAGTAACGGTTCATATGGATATGATTGAAATGGTGATTCATGAAGAGCCTGTCCGCCAGCTCTTTTATGGAAGTTACCTGCTCAAACATGGTATTATCTATAGCCTGAATCGCCAGCAGGAAAATCTGCTGATGCGGATCAATGATCTGGTTCCGACTGAATCAGGCCTACGCAAAGTTCAAGTGGATTTTCAAGATCAGGGCAAATTGGCCCTCAGTTTATTGGAACTGCAAAAATTGGGGAAAGTCAAGGCACCCAAACGCTTTGCCATTGAGGATTTTCAGCCGGAATTCCATCTGGGCATGGAGGCAAGTGGTCGCTTGACCCTGCAGCTGGTCTTGGATTTTTCAGGTCGCAAGGTTGCCTCGCAAGAGGAGCTGGACTTACTACCTTTTACAAGTCATTTTCAACATCTGGAAGCTGTCCACCAGGCGATCAAGCTAGCAGGCTTTCATGGGAAATTCCTGGCCTACCGCCAGCCCTTGGTCCAGACCGAATGGTATACCTTCTACAAGGAACAACTAGCCCTGTTGGAAAAAATGGGTAAGGTTTACCTGGACCAGCAGTTAGAAAATAATCTTATTCAGGCCAAGCCAAGTCTTGAAATCGTGAAAAATGGTTCCTTGTTGGACATTTCCTTTGACTTGACAGGCATTGATCAATCTGAGGTGGATCAGGCCATCCAGGCCCTCTTAAACCAGGAGGACCACTATACCAGCCCAAGTGGCAAGTTGCTGGTCTTCGACGAAGAGGCCTTGCGCATCAGCCAGACTCTGACCAATCTCCGAGCTAAATTTGGAAAGGGGCAGACCCTTCATTTGGATGCCTTGAATGGTTTCCGATTGGCTCAGCAATTGTCAGGCTTGGACCAGGTTCATTTTTCGGAAGAATTTCAAACCATGGCGGCTCATTTGGCGGCACCAGATACCTTTCCTCTTCCCCAACAGCCCCTTAATCAGCAACTACGGGATTACCAAGAGACAGGCGTCAAATGGCTTTCCATGCTCAACCATTATGGTTTCGGGGGCATTCTGGCAGATGATATGGGTCTAGGGAAGACCCTGCAAACTATTGCCTTCCTGTCAGGCCATCTGAAGTCAAGTTCCAAGGTTTTGATTTTGGCTCCATCTAGTTTGATTTATAACTGGCAGGAAGAATGTGCCAAATTTGCGCCGGACTTGGAAGTGGCAGTGGTCTATGGCAATAAGGACCACCGGGAAAAGCTTATCAATGAGGACCATCAGGTCTATGTGACTTCCTACCCATCCTTCAGACAGGATTTTGACCTCTATAAAGAAGAGCAATTTGATTATTTGATTTTGGATGAAGCCCAGGTCATGAAAAATTCCCAGTCAAAAATTGCCCAGCTTCTGAGAGAGTTTGAGGTAGGGAATTGTTTTGCCCTGTCTGGTACGCCTATTGAAAATCACCTGACTGAGCTTTGGTCTATTTTCCAGATTGTCCTACCAGGCCTCCTGCCAGGTAAGCAGGAATTTAGCAAGATGACTTCCCAGGAAATTGCCCGTATGATCCAGCCCTTTGTCCTCAGACGGCATAAGGAAGAGGTTCTGGATGAATTGCCAGATTTGATTGAGGTCAATGTCCTAAATGAATTGACAGATGAGCAAAAGGTCATCTATCTGGGGCAACTCCAGCAAATGCAGTCCAAGGTGTTGGGAGCAGATGATGCCCAGATTAACCGCAATAAGATTGAAATCCTATCAGGCATTACCCGTCTCCGCCAAATTTGTGACACTCCCAGCCTGTTTATGGATGATTTCACCGGAGAAAGTGGTAAGCTCAATAGCCTGAGCGAGCTCCTACAACAGCTTAAAGAGGGTGAGCATCGGGTATTGATTTTTTCACAGTTTAGAACAATGCTGGATAAGATTGAGCAGCAGCTGGATGAGTTGGGCCTGACCTCTTACAAATTGACCGGCTCGACCCCTGCTAGTCAGCGCCAAGAAATGACCCAAGCCTTTAACGCAGGTAGCCGAGATGCCTTCCTCATTTCCCTCAAGGCAGGTGGCGTGGGGCTCAACCTGACCGGTGCCGATACAGTCATTTTGGTTGACCTCTGGTGGAATCCTGCGGTGGAATCCCAGGCCATTAGTCGGGCCCACCGAATGGGGCAGACAGAAACGGTCGAATGCTATCGATTGATTACCAGGGGAACGATTGAAGAAAAAATCCTTGCCCTGCAGGAAAGTAAGAAAAATCTGGTCAAGACGGTGCTGG
The DNA here is from genome assembly GCF_053010325.1 of Streptococcus sp. P25B114. NCBI lineage: Bacteria > Bacillati > Bacillota > Bacilli > Lactobacillales > Streptococcaceae > Streptococcus > Streptococcus sp. P25B114. The sequence continues at coordinate 32,606 of NZ_JBRKNW010000007.1, forward strand.
ACGGCGAAGAAAGTCGTTCAAGTCTGACGGTTGAAGATATTCGTGACATTCTTGGTATCACAGAATAAGGCTGACAATCTGAAGCAGACTTCCTCTTGTGTGGTAAAACCCTGTGCCTTTATGATATAATGAGTAGTTGAAAGGAATGTGCTATGATAAGAGAAGATACTCGATTTCCCATCATTTCAGACAATGAGCCTCTGATTGAGGCCAGCCCTCAGATGCTTCTCTATGAGGAGAGCGATTTGATTTCAAATATTAAGGGACCTTATCAGGACAAGGTGTTTGAAGCCAGTGGCAGTCAGGAACCAGCGGTGAAACCTGTTCCAGAGCAGACGGAAGACGAGCTCTTGCCCCCTTTATTTGCTACCAAGAGGTCGCATTATTCCAGACGGGACCGAAATCTTCACAGACCGGTCCAGCATGCGGAGCGGAAGACCCAGGGGCAGTTAGCCAGGGAAGTAGCCAAAGAAGATATTAAAAAGAAACGTTCAGCTAGCTATTTGAAGGATGATTTTATCGGAAGCAAGCCTAAAAAAGTTCCAACTGTCCAGCCTACTCCTCGCAAGGAAGCGACTGGCAATCTTCTGGCCAATCTAGCTGACCGTTTGCGCCAAGAAAGCTATATTTTAGCAGATCTGCCAGAAGTCTATTCTTTGAAAAAAGAGGAGCGGGTGCAGGAAAAAACATCAAGCAACCAGTCCTTTGATTTCCTCAAGAGAAGTCAGGTCTACAATTATCCGGAAAGGCGTGCCTTTCGTGATAAGCAGGTTGCTCAAGAACTCAATTTGACACATATAGAAGAGGATTAAGATGACAAAAAACTATCATTTTATTGGTATTAAGGGTTCGGGCATGAGTGCGCTGGCTCTTATGCTCCACCAAATGGGCCACAAAGTTCAAGGAAGTGACGTAGATAAGTATTACTTTACCCAGCGTGGGCTGGAGCAAGCTGGAATTCCTATCCTGCCCTTCGATGAAAAAAATATTACTGCCGATGTGGAGCTGATTGCTGGTAATGCCTTCCGTCCAGACAATAACGTGGAAATCGCCTATGCGGATGCGAAAGGCTACAGCTACAAGCGTTACCACGAGTTCCTGGGTCAATTCATGAAGGAATTTACTAGCCTAGGTGTGGCTGGTGCCCACGGTAAGACGTCAACTACAGGTCTCTTGGCCCATGTTATGTGCAATATCACGGATACCTCATTCTTAATCGGTGATGGTACAGGTCGTGGTTCTGCCAATGCCCAATACTTTGTTTTTGAGTCAGATGAGTATGAGCGTCATTTTGCTCCATATTACCCAGAGTACAGCATTATCACCAACATTGACTTTGACCATCCGGACTATTTCACTAGCCTTGAGGATGTCTTCAATGCCTTCAATGACTATGCCAAGCAGGTTAAAAAAGGTCTTTTCCTCTATGGTGAGGATGAGGAATTGCGTAAGATTACAGCCAATGCGCCGATTTACTACTATGGTTTCGGTGATGAGAATGACTTTGTAGCCTATGATTTGCGTCCGTCAACCACAGGTTCGCAGTTCAAGGTGCGCTACAAGGACCAGGAATTGGGTGAATTTCAAATTCCAACCTTCGGTAAGCACAATGTTATGAATGCGACAGCGGTTATTGCCAATCTCCATATTGCTGGTTTTGATTTGAGCTTGGTAGCTCAACACCTCAAGACCTTTGATGGTGTCAAGCGTCGTTTTACGGAGAAAATTGTCAACGATACGGTTATCATTGATGACTTCGCCCATCATCCAACGGAAATCATTGCGACCATTGATGCGGCCCGTCAGAAGTACCCAAGCAAGGAATTGGTGGCTATTTTCCAACCGCACACCTTTACGCGGACCATTGCCCTTTTGGATGAATTTGCGGAGGCCTTGAATGGGGCGGATGCGGTTTATCTGGCACAGATTTACGGATCAGCGCGTGAGACAGATAACGGTGAGGTCAAGGTAGAGGATTTGGCGGCTAAAATCACGAAAAAAGGTGGGCTGGTGACGGTTGAAAATACTTCTCCACTCTTGGACCATGACAATGCGGTCTATGTCTTCATGGGGGCAGGGGATATTCAGTCCTATGAATATTCATTTGAGCGTCTCTTGTCAAATTTGACACATAATGTACAATAAGAAAAGGGACTGCGGTCCCTTTTCAGATACTGGGGGAAATAATATGGAAATTCGTTTTGCGCAGCCGGGTGACTTGCCTGGTATTTTGCGGCTGGAGCAGGAAAATTTTATTCCTGAGGAGCAGATTTCAGATCCTGTTTTGGCAGCTTATGCTGCAAATAGTAGCCAGTCCAGTCTCGTTATGATTCACGAGGGAGAAGTAGTAGCCTATTTGTTAGCCTGTCCTGCAGAAGAGAAGTTGGTGACGGATGCTATTTTTGAGCTGACAAGCTCTGCTGACTTAAAAGGACGATACTTGCACATTGCTAGCCTGTCAGTGGACAATGCCTACAAGGGTCAGGGGCTTGGTACCCTACTCACGGCTGCCTTGAAAGAAGTCGCAAGGTCAAGAAATATGGAGGGGATTGCTTTAACTTGTAAGGAATATTTGCTCAACTATTATGAGCGTAATGGCTTTGAGGATATGGGACCATCCCAGTCACAGTTTGGCGGCGGCCAGTGGTTTGACATGTATTGGTCTGTGCCATAACAGGGGGGGATCCAATGCAACTTTGGCATCAAGACTTAATTTCGGTACTTCCGCGCCAGCAATTGTTGGGACAGCATAGAAAATGTTGTGCCTTACGAGGTGCAGGTTGGGGACGTCCTCATGCGACGGTCAACTATGTCTTTACCCATTCTCCGATAAAATTGTTTCAATATTATAAGATGATCATGCAGGAGATGGAGAAAAGAGGTTACAAGGTGTCGGCCGAATGGTAGGAGTCGACCTATCGTGGGAAGAAGGAAGCGTCTTATAGTGAGGTTGAAGAAATTCCACTGACCAGTCCTATTTATCCAGAGCACGACGCATTTTACTTGGAAGAATGTCTGGTCAATTTGCGGGACAAGGGGATTTTTCTGTAAATCATCCGTTAAACACAAAAAATCAGCCCAGAGGACTGACTTTTAGGAGATTTATGAAAAATTTTAGGATACACTTATAGTATAAAGGAATTTTCAGAATTTTCATCGGTCCTAGGACCGATTTGTATTATTTTTTTGAAGGAGGAAAAAGATGATTAGACCAGCTCAGTTACAAGACATTCCAGCACTGGAAAGCCTGCTTGAGGAGATTTTACAGTTTCATCATGTGGGGAGACCTGATATTTTTAGGGAAAGTGGGCAAAAATATTCGCAGGCAGACTTGACTTCCATGATTGGAAATCCAGACCAGCTAATTTTTGTCTATGAAACGGCGGGACAGGTAGTTGGGCATCTCTTTTGCCAAATTCAAGAGGCCCAGAGTCAGGTATTACAGCCTGTAAAAACGCTCTTCATCGATGATTTGTGTGTGTCATCGCAGGTTCGCGGTCAGGGAATTGGCAAGGAACTCTATGCTTTTGCTCTTTCTTATGCCAAGGAAAGTGGTTGCTACAATATAACGTTGGATGTTTGGGCGGATAATACGAAGGCAGTCGCATTTTATGAGCAACTAGGGTTGAAACCGCAGAAGATACGGATGGAGGAAGTATTATAAAAGAACTCAACTATTTCAGTCGAGTTCTTTTATAAATTCTCCGATTTTTTTAACGATTTCTGTTACTAAGGCATTACCCATGAAAAACATTCGCATTTTATCAGAAACGTTAACAATAGTTCCGTCAGAAAGTTTTTTCTTAGCTGTTCAATCGTCTGGAAAGTCTTGCAGTCGTTCTGCTTCAATAGGTGTAATGAGGCGGTAACGCCCATTGACTTTTAAGAAGTGGGTAGAGCGATTGACAGTCCCCTCTGATGTTAGTATAAAAAATACCCTGATTAGTCAGGGTGTAAAAATCGCACATGCAACCTTGGAACAATATCTGAACAGCCTTACAGATAGCCTGCTCTTTTACGCAGTTCCTCGGTTTGATGTAAAAGGGTGTAGTCTCTTACAGCGTCTAGAAAAATACTACACAGTAGACCTTGGTTTTAGAAACCTATTGCTCCCAGATCATCAGGAAGATATTGGAAATATGATTGAAAATATTGTATTTCTGGAGCTATGTCGACGTTATAGCAAGGTCTATGTTGGCAATGTCGATAAGTACGAGGTGGATTTCATTGCCGTCACGGAGCAGGGGCATTTTGCCTACTACCAAGTCAGTGAAACAACTCTTGCGCCTGAAATACTTGAAAGGGAATTGCGTCCGCTGCAGAAGATTTCAGACAACTACCCCAAGTATATACTGACTATGGATACTATTCAACCCTATGCAAATTATGGCGGTATCGAGAAGATGAGCCTGCTAGACTGGTTAGTGGAGGCTAAAAAAAGAGTCACCCCTCTTTTTTTAGTTTCTTCTCATTTCTTCTAACAATTTCTGTGCTGTCTCCAGATTGCTGTGTTTTTTTTGGCGCAGGAGGTGGGCTAGGTGGTCGACCTCCTTTTCGTGGGCGCCGGCTAGCAGGGCCAGGGATTTGGCATGAAGTTTCATGTGTCCCTGTTGGATACCAGTTGTGACCAAGGCGCGCAGAGCAGCGAAGTTCTGGCTGAGACCGACAGCGGCTATGATAGAAGCTAGTTGCCGCGCCTGTGGATGTCCCAAAATAGCAAAAGCTGCTTGAACCTTAGGATTGAGGCCAATTGAACCACCGACGGTAGCGATAGGCAGGGGCAGTGTGATGGAACCCACCAGCTCCTCGCCTTGGATTGTCCATGTCGAAAGACCGCGATATTGTCCGTCGCGACTGGCATAGGCGTGAGCGCCTGCCTCAACCGCCCGCCAGTCATTTCCCGTCGCAAGTACAAGGGCGTCAAGGCCGTTAAAAATCCCCTTATTGTGGGTGGCTGCCCGATAAGGGTCCACCTGAGCCAGTTTGCTGGCAAGGCTTATTTTTTTTGCCGTTTCTTGGGCAATGGCAGAGCTGATTGCTAGACTTGAGATGGCTATCCGACATTCTGCGGTCACTAGGGACTCCGTTGCATAGTTGGACAGAATCCCCATCAAGGCCTGACCTTGCGATAGAGTTTCCAAATGTTCTTTTATCCCTTCCAACATATTATTTAACATATTGGCGCCCATGGCCTCTTGGACGTCGGCCTGCAAGTAAACAATCAGAAATTCATCCTTTTGCTCGACGGTAATCTTTCTAGCGCCACCGCCTCGTTTGACAATAGATGGATGTGCGTCGTTGGCTAGTTGGAGCAGTTCTTCTTCCGCCTGACCAATGAGCTGACTAGCTCTGTTCATGTCAGGAACGTCGTAGAGTGCGACTTGACCAATCATAAGGCGGTTGTGGACGGTAGTGTTGAAACCACCCGACTTGGCAATCATTTTTCCACCTAGCGAGCAAGCGGCAACGACAGAGGGTTCTTCCGTGACCATGGGAATACTGTAGCTGATACCGTCAACCAGCAATTCTGGTACGACCGAGAAGGGCAAGGAGAAGGTTCCAAGGTGGTTCTCAGCCATTTTTCCTGCAACGGTTTCTGGGAGATTATCATCTTGCTGGAGAATGGCAATGGTTTTCTCATCTAGCTGATGAGCTTGACCTAGTAAGTCAATGCGTTCAAGCCGCGTTTTTTTGTAATATCCTGAGAAATGGGACATGATTTCCTCTTTCTATATGAGAAAAGCACCCTGGCTTGGCCAAGGGTGCCAGTTACTGACTAGTTTTTGATATAGATTCGTCTGTGGTCTTGGATTTTAGCTAGAGCAAATGGACTTTGGTCAGCAGGCAAGTCAGCAGAAGTGCCTGTTTCGTCCAATTCAATTTCTTCAAAGAAGATTTGTTCGTATTGGTCCATGCTCAAGCGTGTCCGCTGGTTGAGCTTGTCTAGGCGGTCCATTTCCAAGTGCTCTTGGTAGCCTTCGACTAGGCGGCCGCTAAAGATTTCACAGACAGCTCCGCTACCATAGCTATAAAAGAGGACTTGGTCATCTGCCTTGAGCGCTCTGCTATTTTCCAAAAGGGAAAGGAGAGAAAGGAAAATCGAGCCAGTATAGATGTTGCCGACCACCTTATTGTAAACGATGGCCTCTCGGAAGCGGTCAGAGAGGCGGGTCAGGGTTTCCTCATCCTTGGCAATGGCTTGGAGGCCCTTGAGCCCCTGCTTTGAGAATGGGATATGGAGGCACATAGCCGCGAAGTCGCTGAGCTGTTGTCCAGTTTTCTCTTGGTAGTGGTCGAAGGTAGTAGTCAAGCAATCAGTGTATTGTTCGGTTGAAAATTTGCCGTCAACACGCGGATATTTATCATAGTTGGGACGCCAGAAGTCGTAGATGTCGCGGGTTTGGCAGACATTGTCATTGTTGAGGACCATGATGCGTGGGTCAGCAGTGACCAGCATGGCAACAGCACCCGCACCTTGAGTTGGTTCACCGCCTGATGCGATACCGTATTTGGCAATATCACTAGCGATGACCAGAACTTTGGAGTCAGGGAATTGGTTGATGTGGCTTTTGGCTAGGCTGAGTCCGGCAGTTGCACCGTAGCAGGCCTCTTTCATTTCGATAGACCGTGCAAAGGGTTGAATACCGAGGAGTCCATGAATAGCCACGGCTGCAGCCTTACTCTGGTCAACACTTGATTCGGTACCAACGATGACCATGTCAATAGTTGCTTTATCTTCTTCGGTCAAGATGCTAGCCGCAGCCTGTGCTCCCAAGGTCACGATGTCTTGAGTCACAGGAGCCACAGCCATTTCAGACTGGAGTAATCCGATTTTAAATTTATTAGGATCAACAGAGCGGGCTTGGGCTAAGTCAGCCAAATCTAATACAAAATCAGGTGCCGCAAAACCGATTTTATCAATACCAATATTCATAAAAATTCCTTTGTTTACAAGTGATTTATCTTGTGGTCGCCTTGGAAATGATGAGGGAAATTCCCTGACCGCCTCCGATACAGAGTGAGCAGAGGCCTAGTTTTCCATTGCGTTTTTCTAGTTCGTGGATCAGCGTCACCAGGATGCGGCTACCGCTGGCACCGATAGGGTGTCCGAGTGCGATTGCACCTCCGTTGACGTTGACCTTATCTGCTGGGATGCCCAATTCCTTGACAACAGGAATGGACTGGGCAGCGAAGGCCTCATTGATTTCAAACAAATCAATGTCGTCCACTGTTTTTCCGAGTTTTTGTAGAGCTTTCTGGCTAGCTGGAATTGGTCCCAAGCCCATGTAGGCTGGGTCCAATCCGCTAGTCGCATAGGCCTCGATGAAGGCTAGAGGCTGGACATTCAACTCCTTAGCCTTCTCTTCTGACATGAGAACGAGAACTGCACAGCCGTCATTGATACCTGAGGCATTGGCAGCAGTCACCGTACCATCTTTTTTGAAAGAAGGGCGGAGTGTTGCTAATTTATCAAGTGGGGTCAATCGTGGGTATTCATCTGTGTCAAATATGACTTCTCCCTTGCGGGTTTGTAGGCTAATTGGGACAATTTCATCTACGAATGTGCCTTGGGCAATAGCCTGAGCAGCTTTTTCTTGGCTGGCAAAGGCGAAGGCGTCCTGTTCTTCACGAGTGACCTGATACCGCTCTGCAACATTCTCAGCGGTAATGCCCATGTGGTAGCCCTCAAAAGCATCCGTCAGACCGTCGGTCAGCATAGAATCTTCTAATTCCAAGTGTCCGAATTTAGCACCGAATCGGCTGTGCTTCGACAGGTAGGGTGCTTGGCTCATGATTTCAATACCACCTGCAACGACGACGTCATTGTCGCCTAGCATGATAGACTGGGTTGCGAGCAAGACGGATTTGAGACCGGAACCGCAGATCTTATTAACCGAATAAGCAGAAGTTTCTTGAGGAAGTCCTGCTTTGACAGCAATTTGGCGGGCAATATTTTGCCCCTGACCAGCAGAAAGGACATTGCCAAAGATGACCTCGCCAATGCTCTCAGCTGGGATATTCTTTTTCTCTAGCGCCTGCTTGAGAACCTGGGCTCCCAAGTCGGCGATTTCTATATCTTTTAGACTACCTCCGAAACTGCCAATTGCAGAGCGGTAGGCAGACACGATAGCTACTTTATTCATGAGTACTCCGTGTTCATTATTATTGTTCAGTTCGCAAAGGATAAAAAAGTCCGACATTTCTAGAGTGCGGAATCTCCTCTTGGATCTGTCGTGTTCAGCCTAACTATTATATCATGTTTTTGGCATAATGGATAAGAAGAAGGATAGGTCTGAGGGCTGAATTTTCAAGAAAAAATAATGAAAGCGTAAACAGCTTGTGGAAAAACTAGCATTTTTTACGCAATTCGTGTAAAATAGAGAAGTATAAGAGGGAAACCTCAAAATAAAAAGGAGAATCCATATAATGGTAAAATTGGTTTTTGCTCGCCATGGTGAGTCTGAATGGAACAAAGCTAACCTTTTCACTGGTTGGGCTGATGTTGATTTGTCTGACAAAGGTACACAACAAGCAATCGACGCTGGTAAATTGATCAAAGAAGCTGGTATCGAGTTTGACTTGGCCTTCACTTCAGTATTGAAACGTGCGATCAAGACAACAAACTTGGCTCTTGAAGCTGCAGATCAATTGTGGGTACCAGTTGAAAAATCATGGCGTTTGAACGAGCGTCACTACGGTGGTTTAACAGGTAAAAACAAGGCTGAAGCTGCTGCTGAATATGGTGATGAGCAAGTACACATCTGGCGTCGTTCATACGATGTATTGCCACCAGAAATGGCAAAAGACGATGAGCATTCAGCACACACTGACCGTCGTTATGCTCACCTTGATGGCTCAGTTATCCCAGATGCTGAAAACTTAAAAGTAACGCTTGAGCGCGCTCTTCCATTCTGGGAAGACAAGATTGCTCCAGCCTTGAAAGATGGCAAAAATGTCTTCGTAGGTGCACACGGTAACTCTATCCGTGCCCTTGTAAAACACATCAAGCAACTGTCTGACGATGAAATCATGGATGTGGAAATCCCTAACTTCCCACCACTTGTGTTCGAATTGGACGAAAACCTCAACATCGTGAAAGAGTACTACTTGGAAGCGTAATTGGTTGGACACCTGGACTTCGGTCTAGGTGTTTTTTGATGCTCGGATAGAATTATCACAACTTATAACTATGTTTGTATGACAACTGAATTCGTATATCAATAAATTATCAAGTGGATATATCCACAAAATGCTTGTGATTAAAATCATTCAATGAAAGACTCTTTTTGTAAGCGTTCCAATATGGATGATGTAGGTTTAGGAGGATGCATCAAAAGTGAACACAATATAATTAATATAATAAAAAAGAGAGGTCTATGTTAAATGAATAAATTTCAAAGCAACTATTTGATAAGCGGCAACGTTTTTCTATTCGACGTTTTACTGTCGGTATGGCTTCGGTTGCGATTGGTCGGACAGAAAATGCTCACTTTGATGTGCACAGTCTTTTGCCAACTACAAGTTATCGATTCCGTGTGACAGCCCGTAATCCACTAGGTTCTTCAGAAGCATCTGAGGTTCTCGAAACCGATACAATTGCTAAAGAGCCAAGCTTGAAAGTAGCAATTGTCAATGCAACTGCAAGCACGGCAGAACAAGCAAATGAACCATTAACCAATCTTTACGATGATGATGATAATACACTTTACCATAGTGATTGGAACAATAATCGTGCTGTTCCGTCAAGTCTAGTTATTGATTTGGGAGAAAGTACAGCTGTCGATCACCTAATTTATCGTCCTTGTGATAACGCTGGTAATGGAAATATTACTGGATTGAGCCTTGAAATTAGTCAAGATGGATTCAGCAATGAAGCAGAACTTCTAGTAGGTACAGACTATGCAGATCCAGCTTCTTACCCAATTGCTGAAGACGAATTGGTAACGGAAAAAGGGAACCAGCTTATCACTATCTGCCAGCCTTTGAGTTCAAAGTACCAGCTGCGCCTGTTACTACTTCAACAGTAGCTAGTCCAGAACCGGTTTCAACTTCTGAACTCCCAGTTCCAACTGGGTCAGTAAGCCCAGCTTCAGCAACTCAATCAGAATCTGCTAGCTTGCCAAATACCGGAGATAGTCAATCAGGCCTTGCTCTTATTGGTCTGACAGGTCTGGGTCTTCTAGGATTTGTAGCTCGCAAAAGAAAACATAGTTGATAGGGAGTGTTCATGACCATTGGTCTCAGGGGCAATAGGAATTGAGCATCAACTATATAAGGTGGACCGTCCTTGTGATGGTCCACTTTTCATATCAGATATCAGATTTTTCATGTATTTTATGATAGAATTTAAGTATCAAATAAAAGGAGTCTAACATGGCAAGTAAAAAAATGTTGCACGCTTGTTTGCGTGTTGAAAACTTAGAAGCTTCTCAAAAGTTCTACGAAGAAGCCTTTGGATTTAAAGAAACCCGTCGTAAGGATTATCCGGACCACAAGTTTACCTTGGTGTATTTGGCACTTCCAGGTGATGAGTTTGAGATTGAATTGACTTATAATTACGATCATGGTCCTTATGTGGTTGGGGATGGTTTTTCACACCTGGCTCTCTCTTCAGATGATTTGGAAGGGGACAATGCTAAGCACAAGGCGCTTGGCTATCCAACGACAGACCTCAGTGGACTACCAGGCAATCCAGGACGATACTATTTTGTAACGGATCCAGATGGCTACCGTGTGGAAGTTATCCGCGCAGACTAAGAGATGAAAAGGAGTCGAAAAAGTTCGGCTCTTTTTTATTTTATGTAACTGTTTTCAGAAACCGAATATTGATTGAAAAAAAGTCGTTTTTATACTATGATAGTTATATATATCTATGAAAGAGATTTACTTGTATGAGAAAACAAAATGTTGCGCTGTTGGTTGTCAATAGCATTCTTTTTTTAGTGTGCCTTGGCATGTTGGTCTTTGCTTATGGAAAATACCAGGAACAGGCCTTGAGAGATGACGTCAAACAGCTAAAATTAAACTATTCCAAGGAAAGCAATGTCTATCGTCAGGCTGGGAAAATCGGTTCAGAATTTGTTCAAGTTGCCATTCCAGAAGATGAAGCTGGGAATCCGATTTCGGTGATTCAGAAGGAGGTCCTAGGACTGGTGAAAAAGCAATTCGGCCAGGAAGGGCCTCAATCTAGAACGACAGGACTGCATTTTTTCAGTGTGGATAAGGAAAACTCTGAGTACAAAGACATCATAGCTTATCGGATTCGAACAAGGCCTTACAAGGTACGGGGAACCAAGTTGGTTTCTCAGAAAAAACAGGATGTGGAGCAAATTTTACTGACAGCGGAGCAAGAGGTCTTTAGTTTGAAACATTTGGTTGAGGACCAGGGAGTTTTTCGTGCCATTGTCTCATCTCACCTGCAGAGAGAATTGGCTAGTCAAGGCATGGAGCAGGCAGAAATCGACCAGCTTCTCCAGAAATTTGGCCAGGAAGAGGTGGAAAATCTATCCTTCAGCTACCGAGAGAGTCAGTTTCTGTTAAACCTGCCAGAAGGCTATCAAGTGGAGACCCTAGCCATTTCCATCTCAGAGCTCTATGATTGCTTGTCCGGCCAGCATTTGACAGTCACAGATCAGGAAAACTACGACAAGTACCAAAAGGAAAAAGAAGAATTGGCCAATCAAAAACGGATTGCTCTGACCTTTGACGACGGTCCCAACCGCCAGACGACACCAAAGATTTTGGATATTTTGAAGAAATACAATGTTAAGGCAACATTCTTTATTTTAGGAAAAAATATTGCTGGTAATGAGGATATTATCCAGCGAATGGTGGCAGAAGGTCATGAAATTGGTAACCATACCTGGAACCATCCGAAGTTAACAGGCATCAGTCCAGAGGCTGTTCAGTCAGAAGTTGGTGACACCCAGGCTGCTCTGGAAAAGATTCTGGGCTACAAGCCCAAGCTCATGCGGCCGCCGTACGGAGCAGTCAATCAAGCGACCATGAATATCATTAATATGCCCATTATCTATTGGTCAGTGGATTCCAATGACTGGTCCAGCCGGAATCCTGCGGTCATTCTGGAAACCATTAAGGCCAATACGATTCCTGGATCTATCGTTTTGCTCCACGATATCCATCCTACCAGTGTAGAAAGTGTCGAACCAACGCTCCAGTATTTTGCGAGCCAAGGCTTCAAGTTGGTGACTTCTAGTGAATTACTGGGGCAAGAACTAAATCCTCAATTGATTTATTACAATCAATTTGATGCCGGACCCGGCGCTTAAATAAGATCATATCTAACCTATGTTCACCATGATATACTCCCCATATAGTGGACAGTGAAAAAACAAAAATTTTCACTAGAAACTATAAGGGGAGTTTTATTATGTCCAAAAAAAAGTCCAAAATCTGTATCTGAGAAACTAGAAATTGTTTTACTCCACTTGGAAGCTGGGAAATCACTTAGCTGGTTAGCTAGGCACCATGGTGTGTTTAAAGACACCCTATCGAACTGGGTTCGGAAGTACAAAGAAACTGGTATTGAGGGGCTAGAGGAAAGCCGTCGCTGGATGAAGTATAGTAAGGAACTAAAGGAACAAGCTGTTTCCGACTATCTTGATGGTTTGGGAAGTCTCAAAGATCTGACCAAAAAATATGGAATTTCTGACCCTCGTGTTCTCAGATCATGGATAAAAAGTTATACTAGTGGTAAAGAATTGAAAGCTACTAGTAGAGGAATGAGTCGCATGAAACAAGGACGCAAGACAACATTTGACGAACGGGTTGAGATTGTCAATTTTACCCTTGCCCACGAGAAAGATTACCAAGGGGCTGTTGAGAAGTATGGGGTTTCCTACCAACAGGTCTATTCGTGGGTCAGAAAGTTTGAGAAGGACGGTTCTAACGGCCTCCTCGACCGTCGTGGAAAAGGTTTGGAAAGCAAGCCTAATCTGACTTCGGAAGAAGAGTTACGTCTAAAAATCAAGCAACAGGAAGAACGGATTAAGTATCTTGAAATGGAGAACGGCCTGCTAAAAAAGTTAGAAGAAATCAAGCGACGAAACCAATGGTAAGACTAGGTCGCCACCTGGAATCCTTCCAAGCGATTAAAGAATATGCGGATGAACAGGAAGAGGCTTCTATCAGCCACTTGTGCCGTATTCTAAAGGTATCTCGCTCAGGCTACAATAAGTGGTTACAACATCAGGAAACAGCTTCTGAACAGGAAAATTTAGGATTGATGAATGTCATCAAGGAACTTCATAGCCAACATAATGGTATTCTTGGTTATCGTCGTATGACGCTATTTGTCAATCGCAAGCTTGGAACCAGCTACAACAAGAAACGTATTCGACGATTGATGCACATTTTAGGCATTCGTTCCATTATCAGAAGAGCTAAGGGCTACTGTACCAAGACCAGTTTTGTCAATGTAGAAGACAACATTCTCAATCGTGATTTTACAGCTACTGCCCCCAACCAGAAATGGTGTACAGATGTGACTTTCTTGAAGTACGGTATCAGTTGTAAGGCCTATTTGAGTGCTATTAAGGACCTCTACGACGGCTCAATTGTCGCTTATGTGGTCGGTCAGTTTAATGATATAGTTAATTGAAACAAGAACAGGACAAAAATACCTCAGAAAAGTATCGCAATTTGGCAATACTTTTCTGAGGTATTTTTTCATTTGAGCCCATGTTTTCTCAATGGGATTATACTCAGGTGAGTAAGGAGGAAGTGGTAAAAGTCTATGCCCCTGCTCCTTGCATAACTCTTTTAGCTTACTCATCCTATGAAACCTTGCATTGTCCATAATGATAAGAGATGGTCTATCTAAAGTGGGTAGTAAGAATGTTTTAAACCAAGCTTCGAAAAAGTCACTAGTCATGGTTTCTTTGTAGGTCATTGGGGCTATAATCTCACCGTTTATAAGACCTGCGACTAAAGATATCCGCTGGAATCTTCTTCCAGCGACCTGACCTGTGATTAACTGACCTTTCAAAGAGCGACCATATTCTCGATGAAAATATGTTTCAAACCCTGTCTCATCAATATAAACAGGTGTCAGGTGACTTAAGTTATTAAATTCTTTAAGGAACTGATTTACTTTCTCAGGGTCTTGTTCATAGTAGGTACAGCTCTTTTTTTCGAGTATATCCCATAGCTTTGAGAGCGTAATGAATAGCTGTTGGATGACAGCCAAATTCAGAAGCTATTTCAGTCAAAAAAGCATCTGGATGAGCTTCAAGATAGTTCTTTAATTTTTCTCTATCAATTTTTCTAGGTTTGGTTCCCTTAACTTGGTGATGAAGCTCGCCAGTAGTCTCCATTAATTTTAGCCATTGATAGATGGTGTTGCGTGAAATATCGAAAACAACAGATGCTTCAGTAATACTGCCGGTTTTCTCACAGTATGCGAGAACTTTTTTACGAAAATCTAATGAATATGCCATAAATACATTATACCACAAATGTACTACTTTTGTTTCATTTTATTATAATGAATTTGTATTAGAAACACTTCGTAAAGCCCGAAAAGCTAATACTGAAGCGACACCATTGATTCACAGCGACCGAGGTTCGCAGTATACTTCGAAAGATTATTACCGTTTAACTACCCAGTATCAGATGTCCCGCTCCATATCTCGTGTTGGTAAGTGTATTGACAATGCACCAATTGAGAGTTTCTTTGGGCACTTTAAGACGGAGTGCATGATTTGAAGAAATATAAGACTTTTGAGGAGCTAGTTTCAGATATTGATGCCTACATCTATTTTTACAATCATCAACGTGTTCAAGAGCGCAACAACGGCCTTGGCCCTCTTGAAATGAGGAACAAGGCCGTCGCCTAATCTTTTATTATTTCATTGTCCACTATATGGGGAGTAAATCAAATCTGGCTAGGGAGTATCTGTTTATTATAGCTTAGTTCTTAGACCTTATACAATTCCTGTTGTTTCAGGATGACTTCTTGCACTTGGGCGTATTTTTTCAACTGTTTGAGCTCGCTTGGGCTGGATACCAGGGTGATAACCAAACCCTCCTTGCCCATACGACCGGTACGACCTGCTCGGTGGGTATAGGCCTCCTGGTCAAAGGGAACCTCGAAGTTGAGGACGCATTCCAGATTATCGATGTCAATCCCACGCGCTACCATATCTGTAGCCAGCAAGAGGTTGATTTCATGGTTTTTGAACCGCTTGATGATAACCTTGCGGAACTTGACGTTGATATCAGATGCCAGCGAAACAGCATTGGCACCGATGTAGAGCAACTTATCCTCGCTAGCACCCAGGTCCGATAGGCTGTTGAAGAAGGCAAGGGCTCGGAAATCAGGGATATTGGCAAACTTGCGAAGGACTTCCAGACGATTTCGCTTGTCCACCATCATGTAGCAATGCTGGATATTGTCCAATTTCTTCTCGGACAGGTCCAAGGTCAGCACATCAGGACCAATCTTTTCCCGGTTAAACTTGGCTGTCGCACTCATATAGACCAACTGGTGGTCCCGAGGGACGTAGTTGATAATTTTTTCCACGAAATGGTACTGGGAATCACTAAAAAGCTGGTCAAATTCATCCAGGATAATGGTGTTAACATTCATTAACTTGATTTTTTTCAGCTTGATGAGCTCAAAAATCCGACCGGGCGTTCCGATAAGGATTTCAGGTCCTTTTTTCAGTCGCTCAATCTGGCGCTTTTGACTGGAGCCAGACAAAAAGAGCTGGGCAGTGAGGCCGATCGTCTCCGACCAGGTCTTGCAGACATCAAAAATTTGTCCAGCTAGTTCTGTATTTGGTGCTAAAATCAGCAATTGTTGGGCTTTCTTGGGCGTCAAGACCAGCAAACTAGGCCAGAGATAGGCCAGGGTCTTGCCGGTGCCTGTTGGGCTGATAGCCAGCAGGGACTGTCCATTTTTGATAGGCTCGAAAGCCTGGGTTTGAACCGGAGTGAAGTCTTCAAATCCGGCCTGTGTCAGCTGGTCCAGCCAGCTAGTTGGGAAGTTAGTTTTCATATCGTATCCGCCTTAAAGGTGATTCCTGCGTCCTTGCGCATGGTGTAAAGAGTTTGGTGGACGGCCTGGGCCACATCCAGCCACTGGTCCGCCAGTTCATGGTTTTGCTCCCGGATGACCCGAGCAAAGTTGACCGCCTCCTCCAGCATGGGGTGCGGAGCTACTTGGACAGGTAGGGCAATTTGGCTACCATCGTGTTTTTTGAAAATAGCAGAGCTGATCCGTTGGCAACCATCCAGGACCAAGGTACCATCCGCTGTATAGATTTCGCTTGGCAGGTCACTGGTCACATTTTTTCCAGCCTGAATGGTCACGAAGAAGTCATCATAAATGAGTTGTCCACTACCGTTCAAATCCAAGCTGGACGGCAATTGCTGGGCTGTGTAGCGAGCAGACTTGGGAGTGCCAATCAAGCCGATAGCCGCATAGAGAGTATAGACACCCAAATCCATGAGGGCCCCACCTGAAAAATCTGTCGAGAAGATATTGGGTGTCTGGCCCGCCAGCAACTCAGGCATTTTTGATGAATACTTGGCATAGCCAAAGTAGCCACCCAAAATAGTCTGATCAGCCAGGAAGTCACGAATAATGGCAAATGCCTCTTCCTGGTAATTACGGGCCGCTTCAAAGAGAAAGATACCTTTTTCCTTGGCTATTTGTCTCAGCCTAGCCAATTCATCAGGCCGTGATACCATGGTTTTTTCGACAATGGCATGTTTACCAGCCTCCAGCACGGCCTTGGCCTGTTCAAAATGAAGGGAATTGGGGCTGGCGATATAAACCAGGTCCAAGTCCGATGCCAGAAACTCTTGTATACCTGTGTATAAAATTACATTTTCATAAGGAGCAGAAAAATTTCTGGCGGTCTCGATATTTCTAGACAGGACGGCGCTTAGTTGATAGGCTTGACTTTTTTGAGCCGCTTTAATAAATTCATGAGAAATGGATGAAGTTCCAATAATTCCAAATTTAAGCATAAAATCTCATTTCTTTATGTGTTATTCTTTTCATTATAGCACGTTTCGTGTTAAAATAGTATTGATAAGAGAAGGAGTTGATATGACACAGAAACCGATTATTATTGGCGTAACAGGTGGATCGGGCGGCGGCAAGACCAGTGTGTCTCGCGCGATCTTGGATAATTTTCCTGATGCACGAATTTCAATGATTGAACATGATTCTTACTATAAGAATCAATCTCACCTGACATTTGAAGAACGTATCTTAACCAATTACGACCATCCACTGGCTTTTGACACAGATCTCATGATTTATCATATAGGAGAACTGTTAGCAGGTCGAGCAGTGGACATTCCGATTTATGACTATACCCAACACACTCGTTCTGACAAAACCTATCGTCAAGACCCTCAAGATGTCTTTATTGTAGAAGGAATCTTGGTGCTTGAGGATCAGCGTCTT
This sequence comes from Streptococcus sp. P25B114, assembly GCF_053010325.1. Lineage (NCBI taxonomy): Bacteria > Bacillati > Bacillota > Bacilli > Lactobacillales > Streptococcaceae > Streptococcus > Streptococcus sp. P25B114. The sequence goes on from NZ_JBRKNW010000007.1 coordinate 50,049, forward strand.
CGCGATTTGATGGATATTAAAATTTTTGTGGATACAGACGATGACATTCGTATTATTCGTCGGATCAAGAGAGACATGTTAGAACGCGGGCGGAGTTTGGATAGTATTATTGACCAATACACCTCGGTAGTGAAACCTATGTATCACCAATTTATCGAGCCAACCAAACGTTATGCGGACATTGTCATCCCTGAGGGGGTTTCCAATGTCGTGGCTATTGACTTGATAAATACCAAGGTGGAGAGTATTTTGAGAGAGCGTGGTTAAGATGCCGAAGCAGAGAGTGTTGCCCAATATCATTTTGGGGATTATGGCTTCCAGTGATAGTATGGTAACAGGAAAACAAATAACAGAGTTCGTCCAGCGTGATTTGGGAGAATTTTGGCAAGTAGCCCATAGTCAAGTCTATCCAGAGTTGAAGCGGATGACCAGCGACCAATGGATTACCTGTCATCCAGTACCTGGTAACGATAAGGAAAAGCAGTATGCGATGACCGAAGAGGGAATGAAAATCTTAGATGAGTGGTTGTCTGTCCCAAATGAAGACACACCACAGCAGAAAGATATTTTCTCCTTGAAATTGTTCTTCATTCGCAACCGCAATGATAAACGGATTCCAGTTTTATTGGAAGGCCAGATTGAGCTGGTTGACAAGCATTTGCGCCATCTAGAAGATCGGAAAAATCACCTGTTTTCTGATAAGGAAGCGATTCGCGAGAATTTCGGAAGATACTTGATTCTAAATCGAGCAATTGCTCGAAATCGTGCCCAACTGAATTGGTTGCAGGATACTTTAGACGATATCTAAAAGACGGTTCAGATTTTCTGAATCGTTTTTTTTCTTGTCTCTATCAGTATAGTATGGTAAAGTTGAAGTAGCAATGCTCTGTGAAAATCATCTTCGATGTCAATTCCAACTCGATGAATAAGAGCTTGGGCAGGGTTGACCGTCGGCCAGATTGAATTTTATTGAGCGAAAGTAGAAAGAGAGAAAAATGGACAGTAAACAAGTTGTGGCCATGCTGTTGTTAGTATGGAACCTGGTGGTCTTTCTGACTTACGGTATGGACAAGGGCAAGGCCAGAAAGGGTGCCTATCGGATTTCTGAAAAGACTCTGCTCTTGATGTCTTACCTGGGCGGTGGTCTGGGTGCTTGGGCAGGTGGCAATCGTTTCCGTCACAAGACCCAAAAATGGTATTTTAAATTGGCTTGGACAGTTGGGGTCCTGATTGACCTGGCTATCCTCTTGTGGGTGATGAAGTAGGCGCAAGCCTTTTTCTTTTTTACTTGGAACTATAAATGTTCTTCATTCTGTGCTATAATAATTCTATGAAAAATCAAGAAAAAATCGCACAGTATCAACTCTTGCTGGCTCAATTGGAAGCCCTCCTCGACGGAGAAACCAATGCGCTAGCTAATTTGTCCAATGCCTCGGCTCTGCTCAATCAAGCTTTGCCTCAATCTGTCTTTACAGGTTTTTACTTGTATGATGGGCAGGAATTGATTTTGGGGCCATTTCAGGGTGGCGTATCCTGCGTTCACATTGCCCTTGGAAAGGGTGTCTGTGGGGAATCGGCAGAGAAACGTCAGACCATTATCGTAGACGATGTCCGGACCCACGCTAACTACATCTCCTGCGATGCGGCAGCCATGTCCGAAATCGTGGTGCCTATGGTGAAAAACAGTCAGCTCTTGGGCGTTTTGGACTTGGATTCCAGACTGGTTGCGGATTATGATGCCATTGACCAAGAATACCTTGAGAAATTTGTCGCCCTCCTAGTGGACAAGACAAATTGGAATTTTGCTATGTTTGGAGAAAAGCGCTAATGTATCAAGCCTTATATCGGAAATACCGGAGCCAGACCTTTGAGGAAATGGTTGGGCAGGAAGTTGTGGCGACCACGCTCAAGCAGGCCATCGAACAGGAAAAAATCAGCCATGCCTACCTTTTCTCAGGCCCTCGGGGAACAGGAAAAACCTCCGCTGCTAAAATTTTTGCCAAGGCCATGAACTGTCCCAACCAAGTCAATGGCGAGCCCTGCAATGACTGCTATATCTGTCGGGCCATTACCGAAGGAAGTCTGGAGGATGTGATTGAGATTGACGCGGCATCCAATAATGGTGTCGATGAAATTCGTGATATTCGGGACAAATCGACCTACGCACCTAGCCTTGCGACCTATAAGGTCTATATTATCGACGAGGTGCACATGCTGTCGACTGGGGCCTTTAATGCCCTCTTGAAAACCTTGGAAGAACCGACCGAAAATGTGGTCTTTATCCTTGCAACGACGGAGTTGCACAAAATTCCAGCGACCATTTTGTCCCGGGTTCAACGGTTTGAATTTAAGTCTATCAAGGTGACCGACATTCAGGCGCATCTGGCGGCAATTTTGACCAAGGAAGGTCTTGCCTTTGACAGCCAAGCTCTGACTGTCATTGCCCGTCGGGCAGAAGGTGGGATGCGGGATGCCCTGTCAATCCTCGATCAGGCTCTCAGTCTCAGTCCCAATCAAGAAATCACCCTGGCTATCGCTGAGGAAATCACAGGCTCTATCAGTTTGAAGGCGCTGGATGACTATGTGACCAGCCTTCGTCAAGCAGATAGCCTAGAGGCCCTCAGTCACTTACAGACCTTGTTCGACCAAGGCAAGAGCATGAGCCGGTTTGCGACGGACTTGCTCCATTATCTGCGGGACATGCTCGTGGTTCAGACCGGTGGCGAGGATACGCACTTAACCGTAGGTTTTACGGAAAATTTGGCCCTGCCTCAAGCGCGGATTTTTGCAATGATTGAGCAGGTGACTAAGGGCTTGAGCGACATTAAGACCAGTCCCCAGCCCAAGATTTACGCAGAGATGATGACCATTCGCTTGGCTGAGGATAGTTCGTCTTTTTGGGAAATGGCAGAGCTACCAGACGATTTGGCCCAGCAATTGACCAAGCTCCAGCAGCAGGTGGCAGACTTGCAGCAACAATTGGCTAATTTATCTAGTCAGCCTGTCCAAGTCAAGCCGGTTTCCCGCAAGCCACAGGCACCTAAGAAATACAAATTAGACACCAGTAAGGTTCATGCTATTTTGCAAGAGGCCATGGAAAATCCAGCTCAGGCGCGTGAAAATTTGACCCGCCTACAAAATGCTTGGGGCGAGATTATCGAGAGTTTGTCTGGTGCAGACCGTGCCTTGCTAGTCGGTTCACAGCCGGTTGCTGCCAATGAAAATCACGCAATTTTAGCCTTTGAGTCCCCGCTTAATGCTGAACAAACCATGAAACGGGACAATCTCAATACCATGTTTGGCAATATTCTCAGCAAGGCTGCCGGATTTTCACCGCAAATCTTGGCCATCGCCCACGAAGATTGGTTGTCCATTCGGGCGGAATTTTCAGCCAAGGCCAAAGGAGCCAAGGCGCAAACTGTTGAGAAAGAAGAAAGCCCCGTGCCAGAGGAATTTGGATTTTTGGCAGACACAGTGGAAATTGTGGAGGATTAGAACTTCTCTGCTATATAAAAAAAATCAATCAAGGCAGTCTATCATTTTGTTGCCGTGATTGATTTTTGTTTCTTCTTACGATTTGGTTTTTACAAGTTTATCGTTTTCCATGATAAAGAGCTGAGCAGTTTCTTGGTTGTATAATTAATTGAAACAAGAACAGGACAAAAATACCTCAGAAAAGTATCGCAATTTGGCAATACTTTTCTGAGGTATTTTTTAATTTGAGCCCATGTTTTCTCAATGGGATTATACTCAGGTGAGTAAGGAGGAAGTGGTAAAAGTCTATGACCCTGCTCCTTGCATAACTCTTTTAGCTTACTCATCCGATGAAACCTTGCATTGTCCATAATGATAACAGATGGTCTATCTAAAGTGGGCAGTAAGAATGTTTTAAACCAAGCTTCGAAAAAGTCACTAGTCATGGTTTCTTTGTAGGTCATTGGGGCTATAATCTCACCGTTTATAAGACCTGCGACTAAAGATATCCGCTGGAATCTTCTTCCAGAGACCTGACCAGTGATCAACTGACCTTTCAAAGATCGACCATATTCTCGATGAAAATATATCTCAAACCCTGTCTCGTCAATATAAACAGGTGTCAAGTGACTTAAGTTATTAAATTCTTTAAGGAACTGATTTACTTTCTCAGGATCTTGTTCATAGTAGGTACAGCTCTTTTTTTTCGAGTATAACCCATAGCTTTGAGAGCGTAATGAATAGCTGTTGGATGACAACCAAATTCAGAAGCTATTTCAGTCAAAAAAGCATCTGGATGAGCTTCAAGATAGTTCTTTAATTTTTCTCTATCAACTTTTCTTGGTTTGGTTCCCTTAACTTGGTGATGAAGCTCGCCAGTAGTCTCCATTAATTTTAGCCATTGATAGATGGTGTTGCGTGAAATATCGAAAACAACAGATGCTTCAGTAATACTGCCTGTTTTCTCACAGTATGCGAGAACTTTTTTACGAAAATCTAATGAATATGCCATAAATACATTATACCACAAATGTACTGTTTTTGTTTCATTGTGCTATAAAAATTCAATGTCGGGCTGTGCAAATTGGAGATTTTTGACATGAAAGATGTTTGTGACACAAAAATCAGCCATTGTCTGAATTTTTTGCTATAATCTATTGTATGAAACTATCACATTTTCTATTTTTAGCATTGACTACGATTTTAGCGACTTATTTTATGAATGCCTCGATTTTGGCTGGGGATTTTTTGATTGCGGGCATCTATGCCTTTATCGTCATCCGCAACCTTCATTTTGCCTATAAGGTTACGCAATTCATACGCCTCTTTAATGGTCCGTCCAAGAAGAAAGGCTGATTTCTCCGCTAGAAATCATTTTGGCCTTGCCATTGTCCAGTTGAATGACCAGGTTTCCAGTATCGGTAACGGCGATGGCTGTGCCCTTGAAAGTCACATTATTTTCGACAAAGCTCACTTGTTGGCCAACGACAAGTGATTTTTCTTTATAGAGGGCAATCAATTCCCGCTCATCTGTGTGGAAGAAGGCCTGCCAGATGGCTGTGATGAGTTGATTGCGGGTAAAGGGGGGGTGGTCCTCAAAGAGATTTCCTGCTGTTTCTTTCAACTCTTTTGGAAAATCATCAATATGCACGTTGATGCCAACGCCGATGATGACGTCTGTAATGGTCTGACTTTCCATGGAAGAAATGGCTTCGGTCAGGATGCCAGCGACTTTTTTCTTGCCCAGATAAATATCATTGACCCACTTGATTTGCACGTCCAAGTCGCTCAATTCTTGGATAGCTTTCACAACCGCGGCTGCCACCAAGATGGTGTAGGGCTTGAATTCCAAGAAGGGAACATTGGGTGATAGTCTGAGAGACATATAGATGCCACCGGATTTTGAGGCGTAAAATGGGCGCCCGAACCGCCCCTTGGCCTTGTTTTGATGGGGAGCCAGATAGAGGGCAGGGCTGGGGTGACCGCTTTCGATACCTTGTTTGGCATCTAATTGGGTAGAGTCGCTATCGCCCTTGATGTAGACAGGAATCTGCAAGGCCTCAGCAATCACATCGGGCAAGAGCAAATCGCCTTCCACCAGCTTGTAACCTCGATTGCGGGCAGCCTCGATGGTCAATCCATGCATTTCCAGCTGGCGAATAGCTTTCCAAACCGAAGTCCGAGAGACCCCCAATTCTTGAGCAATTTCTTCACCGCTGATATAATCCTGTCGCTCGACCAAAAGAAGATAAATTTTTTGATAGGTTTTCATGCTTTCATTATAGCAAAATAAATGGCTAAAAGTGGTATAATAGTCTTACAAACAGGAGGTTTCCATGCAAACAGTAGATTATATTGTAAAATTAACCAATACACCGTCGCCAACGGGCTTTACGACGGACATTATGAACTATATCAAGAGCGAGGTCGAGTCCTTCGGCTATCAGGCGACCAAGACTGCTAAAGGCGGCATTCTGGTTTCGGTGCTGGGGGAAAGTGACCAACAACACCGCATTGTCACTGCTCATCTAGACACACTCGGAGCAATGGTTCGGGCCATTAAACCAGACGGTCGGATTAAAATGGATTTGGTGGGAGGATTTGGCTACCCTTCTATTGAAGGTGAAAACTGCCTGATTCACTGTGCGAAAAACGGCAAGGTCTTTACGGGGACCATTCTCATGCACCAGACTTCTGTCCATGTCTACCACGATGCTAATACCGCTGAGCGCAATCAGACCAATATGGAAATCCGACTGGACGAAAAAGTAAGCTCTGCGGATGAGACGCGCGCTTTGGGTATTGAAGTCGGAGATTTCATTTCCTTCGATCCGCGTACGGTAGTTACAGAGACTGGCTTTATCAAGAGCCGCCATTTGGATGACAAGGTTTCGGCAGCCATTCTCATCAACCTGCTCAAGACCTACAAGGAAGAGGGTATCACCCTGCCTTATACCACCCATTTTTATTTTTCAAACAATGAAGAAATCGGCTACGGTGCCAATTCTAGCCTGCCAGATAAGGTTGTAGAGTACCTAGCGGTTGATATGGGAGCGATGGGAGACGACCAGCAGACGGATGAATATACGGTTTCTATCTGTGTCAAAGATGGCTCCGGTCCTTATCATTATGAATTGCGTCAGCACCTCGTTTCCTTGGCTGAGAAGGAAAACATTCCTTACAAATTAGACATTTATCCTTACTATGGTTCAGATGCTTCTGCGGCTATGCGAGCAGGTGCAGATGTTAAACACGCCCTGCTGGGTGCAGGAATTGAGTCCAGCCATTCCTACGAGCGTACCCATTTGGACTCTGTGCGGGCGACTGAGCGTATGGTCGATGCCTATCTCAAATCGCACATGGTAGATTAACATGAGTGAAACACGTTTTTTACAGCTCTTTAATGACTTGGATAAAATCTTGCGCAAGGTCTGCAAGGTTCCAGATGGTGAATACGCCGACGTAGCATCCATGCTTGCCAAGGCCAAGGAACTCAGCCCTCACAACCCAGTCGAGGCCAACTGGGACAAGCTCTATGTAGCTCGTCAGCTCCGTAATCTCTTGGTCCATGAAAATCGCACCAATTTGCAGGAGGTGGCCCAGCCTTCGCAGGAGTTGATTGAGGTTTTGGAAAAGGTCATCGCCCAGTATCAAGAACCCATGACGATTGGTAACTTTTTGCGCCAGATTGAGAAAGTTAAGCCCGTTACCTTTGAAGGCTCTGACAAGCTGATTAAGGCCTTGGAAGTAGTGGACAGGGAGCATTTTTCAAAATTTCCTATCTTCGCTCAAAATACCTATCAAGGCTTGGTTTCGGACAAGGGATTGACCAACTGGCTTGCCAAGGCTAGCAAGGAGACAGGCTCTATCCGAGAAAAATTGGAACGGGCCAGCCTAGCGGATGTCCTAGCCTGTGAAGATGACAGTATTCGCGTGGTGCAAGTCTCTGCCAAAACCAGCCTTTATGAAGTGATGAGCCAATTTGAAAGCCGCAAGCGGACGACCATCTTGGTCAGTCTCCAAGGTCATGGCAATATTCAGTCTCCAGAAGATCTGATTGGTATTATCACGGCGCAGGATTTGGCGGCAATTTACCGGCTGTTGGATGAATAGAAAGGATAAGTTATGTCAACAAATCGTCTAGCTTGGGATGAATATTTTGCGTCGCAGGCGCTTTTGATTGCCAATCGTGCTACCTGCAAGCGTGCCAAGGTCGGTGCGATCTTGGTCAAGGACAATAAAGTAATTGCGACAGGCTATAATGGTTCGGTTTCTGGTACAGAGCATTGTTTGGATCAAGAATGCCTGATGATTGACGGTCACTGTGCCCGAACCCTCCACGCAGAAGTCAATGCGATTTTGCAAGGAGCAGAGCGAGGTATCCCCAAAGGATTTACTGCCTATGTGACACATTTCCCCTGCCTGAATTGCTCCAAACAGCTCCTGCAAGTGGGCTGCAAACGAGTGGTTTATATCAATGAGTACCGTATGGACGACTATGCCCACTATCTCTACAAGGAGAAGGGCTGTGAACTGGTTCATCTGCCATTAGAAGACGTCAAACAGGCCATTCAAGATGCAGAATTTATATAGAAGAGGAAGAGTTTGTAGACAAAGTCTCCTTTCGGACTTTCCTGAGGTGATGTCGGACGGTAGTAAACTTTCTTGTTTCTGGGTTTACTCCTCAAACAGTCTCCCAGACTGTCTAAGCACAGCGGAAAGTCTCGGTTTAGACTCGCTCAGCTCGCAAAATAAATCAAATTTAATTTTTTCTTAGCAGAGCTACTCAGTTTATTTATTTAGAGTATAGTCTGTCTACGTTCTGAGAGTTGTAAGGATGCAACTCTTTTTTTCGATTTATTCGTTAAAAAGGTCACGTTTTGGTAAGAAATGTGCTATACTAGAGGGGTTATTAAGTCCCGAAAAGGCAGTCTGAACACTGGTTAATGATTTGTAGCAATGTAAATCATCTTCCTTGCTCGATTTCAAAGAAATCTCGCAAAGAACCAGTCGTTTACGACTGGTTCTTTGTAACTTTTTAACCCGCTAAGAAAATTTCTGTCGCAAGCTCCGTATTTTCTACGGAAGCCACTATCCTGCGGTCTTTCTAAGCGGCTTACTAACTTCTCCAAGAAAATAATATCGATTTTCTCGGATTCGTGTCGTAACCCGCTAAGAAAATTTCTGTCGCAAGCTCCGTATTTTCTACGGAAGCCACTATCCTGCGGTCTTCCTAAGCGGCTTATTAACTTCTCCAAGAAAATAATATCGATTTTCTCGGATTCGTGTCGTAACCCGCTAAGAAAATTTCGTTGAATATGCGACGAAGTCGCAAGGGGATAGTTTCCGCCGTGGTGAAAGTCATAGAATGTTTACATTCTATGACTAGGGCTTGGCAAGACTTAGGTTTGCCAAAAAGAAATGGAACTCCGCAGGAGATCGCTTTCGGCCTGCACCACTTCAGGAAACTATCGGAAAACAGAAATTCTTAGCAAACAAGATTTATTTAAAAGGGGGACATTTTTATGTCAGAACGTAAGTTGTTTACGTCTGAGTCAGTTTCGGAGGGGCATCCGGATAAGATTGCTGACCAGATTTCAGATGCTATTTTGGATGCTATTTTAGCCCAGGATCCAGATGCCCACGTGGCAGCAGAGACAGCTGTTTACACAGGTTCTGTCCATGTGTTTGGCGAAATTTCGACCACAGCCTATGTGGACATTAACCGCGTGGTGCGCGATACCATTGCTGAGATTGGCTATACCAAGGGCGAATACGGTTTTGCTGCAGAATCAGTCGGGGTGCACCCGTCATTGGTGGAGCAATCACCGGATATTGCGCAAGGGGTTAATGAAGCCTTGGAGGCACGTCAAGATGCTAGTCAAGATCCACTGGATTTGATTGGGGCGGGTGACCAGGGGCTCATGTTTGGTTTTGCAGTAGATGAAACGCCTGAATTCATGCCATTGCCAATTTCACTGAGTCATCAGTTGGTTCGTCGCTTGGCAGAGTTGAGAAAATCAGGCGAAATTGCTTATCTTCGTCCAGATGCCAAGTCTCAAGTAACTGTTGAGTATGATGAAAATAATCAGCCTGTTCGTGTTGATACAGTAGTTATTTCGACCCAGCACGACCCAGAGATCAGTCAAGAACAAATTCGTCAAGATGTGATTGAGCAGGTCGTTAAAGCGATTATTCCGGCAAATTATCTGGATGATCAAACTAAGTTCTTTATCAATCCTACAGGGCGCTTTGTGATCGGTGGTCCGCAAGGTGACTCTGGTTTGACTGGTCGTAAAATCATTGTGGATACCTATGGCGGTTATGCTCGTCATGGTGGAGGTGCCTTTTCTGGTAAAGATGCGACCAAGGTTGACCGTTCAGCATCCTATGCAGCCCGTTATATTGCCAAAAATATTGTCGCGGCAGGATTTGCCAAGAAGGCAGAAGTCCAGCTAGCCTATGCTATCGGTGTGGCCCAGCCTGTTTCTGTCCGTATTGATGCCTTTGGCACCAGCATTGTTTCTGAAAGCAAATTAGAGGCAGCTGTGCGTCAGATTTTCGACCTGCGCCCAGCGGGAATTATCCAAATGTTAGACCTCAAGCGTCCGATTTATAAGCAGACGGCGGCTTATGGACACATGGGACGGACAGACATTGATCTTCCGTGGGAACGACTGGATAAGGTGGATGCTTTGAAAGAGGCCTTGGCCTAGTTGATAGGGAGGTCTTGTGATGAAAAAAGCCCTGATTGTATTTGCCCATCCTCGAAAAGAAAGTTTTACCCATGCCTTGGTGGCGCGGGTTGAGCAGGCTTTACGAAAAAATGGGATAGAAGTGACTGTACGTGATTTGTATGCTCTGGGTTTTGATCCTGTATTGCGTGGAGAGGATGCCATCCATATTAAAAATGGTCAGTTTGTTCGCGATGCAGCTGCCTATCCAGCTGATGTTCAAGTTGAGATGGACTTGATTGCGGAGAGTGATTTGCTGGTTTACATTTTTCCGTCTTGGTGGAATGGGATGCCGGCTATCATGAAAGGCTACGTTGACCGTGTTTTTCAGCATGGATTTGCCTACAGCTTTGAATCCGATGAACCGCGCCAGCTATTTTCCACGAAAAAAGCCATGTTCTTTACTCCAACAGGGCAACCGCAGAATACAGATGGCAGCTTGACACCGATTGACCAAGCCATGAAGTTTTTGACCTCTGATTGGCTCTTCAATAGCAATGACGCCCAAGTTCTTGGCCATGTTTTTTATGGCCGTGTGCCTTATTTGACACGGGATGAATTGGAAGTCTACTTGCAAGATGCAGAAGAGCGTATCCAGAGAATATTCGATTAAAGCAAAGGGGGCCTGCAAGGGCTACCCTTTTCATTTCAAATAACTAGCATTTTCACTAAGCTTGTGGTAAAATAAAACGTATGCCTTTTTGGGCAAAGTTAGAAATGAGAAATTCTAGTATGAGAAAAATTGTAATTCAAGGTGGGAAACCTTTAAAAGGGACTGTTACAGTCAGTGGTGCTAAGAACTCTGTTGTAGCATTGATTCCAGCCATTATTTTATCGGATGGGATTGTAACTCTGGATGGTGTGCCAGCTATTTCCGATGTAGATAGTTTGATTGATATTATGGAGACTATGGGGGCAACGGTCAAACGTGACGGCGAAACTCTTGAGATTGACCCGCGTGGTGTGCAAGATATGCCCATGCCTTTCGGGAAAATCAATAGTCTGCGGGCCTCTTATTATTTCTACGGTTCGCTGTTAGGTCGTTTTGGACGGGCAGTGGTCGGTCTACCAGGTGGTTGTGACCTGGGGCCTCGTCCCATTGATTTGCATCTGAAAGCATTTGCTGCTATGGGCGCTGAAACGACCTACGAGGGCGAGTATATGCGTTTGGCGACGGATGGTTCTCGTATCCGTGGGGCTCATATCTTTATGGATGTTGTCAGTGTTGGCGCGACTATCAATACCATTTTGGCGGCTGTCAAGGCTGAAGGGCGGACAGTTATCGAAAATGCGGCGCGTGAGCCAGAAATCATTGACGTAGCAACTCTTTTGAACAACATGGGAGCCCATATTCGCGGTGCTGGTACAGACATCATTACCATCGAAGGTGTTGACCGTTTGAATGGTACCCGTCACCAAGTCATTCCTGACCGGATTGAAGCAGGTTCCTATATCGCACTTGCAGCAGCAGTTGGGGAAGGTATCCGCATTGACAATGTGCTCTACGAACACTTGGAAAGTTTCATTGCCAAATTGGAGGAAATGGGCGTTCGGATGACTGTTTCTGAGGATAGCATCTTTGTTGAAAAACAGGAGCAGCTTAAGGCAGTCAGCATAAAAACAGCGCCTTACCCAGGCTTTGCGACGGATTTGCAGCAACCCATTACCCCACTCTTGCTCAAGGCAGAGGGGACTGGGACAATTACCGATACAATCTATGAAAAACGTGTCGGACATGTTCAGGAATTGTCAAATATGGGTGCCAAAATCATGACCCGCAGCAATCACATTGCCTTTGAAGGTCCAAACAATTTGGTTGGAGCGCCTGTTAAAGCAACGGATTTACGTGCAGGTGCGGCCATGGTCATCGCTGGTTTGATGGCACAAGGGCGGACAGAAATCACCAATATTGAATTTATCCTTCGGGGCTATTCCAATATTATCGAAAAACTAACAGAACTGGGTGCGGACATCCAGCTAGTAGAAGAATAAAAGAAGGAGGCTGGAAGTCATTCCAGCCTCTCAAGATAGATGATGACTATATGGATGGGCTTGGCAGCGACTGCCAGATTTGAAACAGAACGCCTCATCTTACGGCCTTTTCGCTACGAAGATGGGGATGATTTTTACCAGATGGTTTCTAAGCCAGAAAAGATTCCTTTCATTTTTCCGGCTTTGCCCGACAAGAACTTGGCAGTAGCGACCATGGTGGAGAAATTTATGCGCCAACCCTTGGGCAACTGGGCTTTGGTGGACAAGGTTTCCCAGCAGCTAATCGGTGCGCTCTGTTTTGAAAAAATGGACGAGAGCAAGCTGACTGCGGAGCTCAGCTATTTCCTTAAAAAAGAAAAATGGAGGCAGGGTCTGATGACGGAGGCCGTGCGCAACCTGGTCTTTTTGGCCTTTTATGAATTGGGCTTGCGTGAGCTGACCATCATCACCCATCTGGAAAATGCTGCTAGTCAGGCTGTGGCCAGAAATGCTGGCTTTGTGCAGGTTGACCACTATCGCGGGAGTGACCGTTATAGTCACAAGACGCGGGACTACCTGAAATTTAGCTTGAAAAAAGCAGACTTTAGATTAGAAATCAATGAGGAGAACCAATGATTACCATTAAATCACAGCGTGAAATTGATGCCATGAATCGTGCAGGAGACGTCTTGGCTGGAGTGCATATCGGATTGCGTGAGCTGATTAAGCCGGGCGTAGACATGTGGGAAGTAGAAGAATATGTCCGAAAGACTTGTAAGGAAAAGAATGTTTTGCCCCTTCAAATCGGTGTAGATGGCGAAATCATGGACTATCCTTATGCCACTTGTTGTGGTCTTAATGACGAGGTGGCTCATGCCTTTCCGCGTCATTACAAACTCAAAGAAGGCGATTTGCTCAAGGTGGACATGGTTCTGAGTGAGCCATTGGACAAAGCAGTTGTCGATGTGTCAAAACTCAATTTTAACGATGTAGCAGCCATGAAGAAAATCACCCAAAGCTATCGCGGTGGTGTGGCGGATTCTTGCTGGGCTTACGCAGTTGGTCAGGTGTCCGAAGAAGTGACCAAGCTGATGGAAGTGACTAAAGAATGTCTCTATCGTGGAATGGAGCAGGCTGTTGTTGGCAATCGGATTGGTGATATTGGCGCGGCGATTCAAGAATATGCCGAAGGTCTCGGCTATGGTGTAGTCCGTGACTTGGTTGGTCACGGGGTTGGTCCAACCTTTCACGAAGAACCAATGGTGCCTCACTACGGAATTAAAGGCCGTGGTCTCCGTTTACGCGAAGGTATGGTCTTGACCATCGAACCTATGATCAATACAGGTACTTGGGAAATTGACACCGATATGAAAACAGGTTGGGCTCATAAAACTTTGGATGGCGGTTTATCTTGCCAATACGAGCACCAATTTGTCATCACCAAAAATGGTCCTGTTATCTTGACCAGTCAAGGCGAAGAGGGAACTTATTAAACAGACTCATGCTATAAAAAAGGGGGAGAGAGGATGAAGAAGGAAACACTTTTTGAGAAGGTCAAGTCCTTTTTCGGGTCCTTCTTTTCTTTTTATCGATCAGCAGAGGTGGATTTGACCAGTGTAGCAGTGGCCTATTATTTGCTGATTTCAGGCTTTCCCATTTTGCTGACTCTGGCTAATCTGCTGCCCTACTTTCCCTTTGATGTGGAAGAAATCCTGGCCATTCTCAAAGAATTTATTCCAAGTCAGTTTTCTGGGACAGTTTTGCCAACGGTGCGGTTGCTCCTGACCCAACGTTCCTCCTCTTGGTTGGGAATTTCAATTATGACAACGCTCTGGACGGTCTCTAAGAGCATGATGATTTTACAAAAGGCGGTCAACAAGGCCTACGGTGTCACAGACCACCGCAATGTGATTCTTGCACGGATTGTAGGTGTCTTGATGGGGCTTGGTCTCCAAACTATTCTCATTTTGTCCATTACGCTCTTGACCTTTGGCCAAGCCATTGTCCAATTTATCCGGTCCAATCTGGGTATTGACAATGATTGGTTGCTGGGGATTTTTAGCCAGGTCCAGTGGATTGCTTATCTAGCCCTGGCGGTTAGTTTGATTATGTTTTACTATGTTTTACCCAATGTAAAAATTCCCAAGCTACGCTATGTTTTGCCAGGACCTGCTTTTGTTCTGGGAGTCTTTATTGGTCTGGGGAATATGTTGGCGACCTATGTTCAGCGTTCGGCAGATAAGATGGTCGATGTCCGCCTGGTGACTAGTTTGGTCTTTCTGGTTGTCATGATTTGGTTCATTCTCTTGAGCCATCTTCTCATAGTGGGAGCAGTTCTCAATGCCACTGTCCAGAGCAGACAGGAGGGCGAATTTGAACAGCGTTCGGGAGATATGAAAGAAACCTGGAAGGCCCTGAAAAGATTTTTTACAAGAAAGCAGAGTACATGACCAGCGAGAGTTGGTCTTTTTTGGTGCGTTTTTCTGGATTTTATGAATAATTAGTGATATATTTGTAAAAAAAGTTGGATACAGGAGGTTGATATGAAATTTAGCCGAATTTTATTTTTATCCTTGTTCAGTTTGATTCTTGTAGCCTGCGGGCTTAGTCAAGGTCAGAATTCTGCACAATCATCAGATTCTGAAGCTGCTGTTACTGGGACTTCAAGCAGTGGAGCAGCTGAAACTTCTAGTCAATTGCCTTCAAAGCAAGCATTAGAGGCTGACCCCACACCCTTGGATATTGCGAGTGTAGTCAATCCTGCAAATTTGGGTCAGAATCTGTCAGACGGAGGCTATGTTTTTGTTTTTCGCTATACAGGGGCTGGCGGAGAGCGGACAGCAGTTCCGGAGAATCTACAAGGTCAGGTTATCGATGATGGCCAGCGGATTTCTGATTCTAGCGTAGAAAAGATGGGACTCTATGGGCAAAAATACCGGGATTTAGGGGTAGAAGCTGACCATATCCTTACTTCTGAATATTACTTCGTCTGGCAGCATGCCCAGGCTGCATTCGGGGATAATTTGGAAATCAATCGAGATTTGACAGGGTCCTTGAATTTTTCTGACGATCAGGAATTGGAGCAATCCTTACAAAACTTGCGGAATCGGACCATTCAAGTCCCTGAAGCTGGAAAATCAACGATTTTATTTACCCACCAGGGCAAGTTTGACAAGGCCTATGGCTACTATATTCCAGCAGGGACGACCCTGGTATTCAAGCCGGATGGCAGCAACCAACCCAAGCTCATTGCTGTTTTGACTTTTGAAGAGTTTTTGAATGTATAAATTAGATACTTAAAGCAAATAGGTTTGGACCCGCCAAACCTATTTTGTATTTTTAAAAATAAATAATTTACTAAGGACATAGTTGAGGACGATGACCAAGACCTGCGAAAGAGCAGTTGCGATAGCATTGACTTTTTGAATGTCCTGTTGAACAAATTGTCCGATGATGTGAGGGAATTTTTCGACTAGGAAATAGGCTAGAGCCATATCGAGGACCAGGGTAGAAATACGGGCACCGATAAATTTGACTAGCCGTCCCTGCCAACCATTTTTTTCCTGCTTGAAGACATAGCGGTCATTGGTCCAAAAGGCAAAGAGAATGGCAACTGTGTTGGCAATCAGAGTGACCATTAAAATGTTGGGCCAGATGTAAAAGAGGCTGGTTCGCGTGATGATATAGACCAGGGTTGCGGCGACGCCTGCGATTAGATAGAGGATGACTTCATTTTCTAAGAATGTTTTTACTAGTTTTTTCATAAGAACTAGTCTATCATTTTTTTGAAAATTATGCTATACTGGAAAACGTTGTAAATACAACCCTTGGGACTTGCTCACTTTACCCAAGCATATTTCAGGCGGTCAACCCGCTAAAGGAGAATTTTTTATGAAGACATCTACCTTTTCTGTCAGAGATCTGGCAGAGATTGCTATCGTTGCGGCCATTTATGTGGCTTTGACCCTCACACCACCCTTGAATGCTATATCCTTCGGTGCCGTTCAATTTCGGATTTCAGAAATGCTGAATTTTCTAGCCTTTTATAATCCTAAATACATCATCGGAGTGACCATCGGTTGCATGATTGCCAATCTGATTGGCTTTGGGGTCATTGATCTATTTGTTGGTGGTTTTTCAACCCTTATCTTCGTGACACTTGGTGTGAAATTATTTTCAAAATACAAGGACCAATATCTTTTCAATGGTTTGATCAATAAGGCTTTCCTCTATTTTTCCTTGTTTTTCTCATTTACCATGTTTACCATTGCTTTAGAGCTAAAGTTCTTGTACGATTTGCCATTTTTCCTTACCTGGTTGACAACAGCGGCTGGGGAATTGGTTTCGCTCTTGGTCGGGGCAGTCATTATGGATAAATTGGCTAAGCGATTGAATTTGTAACAGAACGAGTTAATGTGAGCAGGGTCTGGACTGAAGTCCAGGCTCTTTTTGCATGTAAGATAGAATGAGCTCATTTAGTTAATCAAAGACAATAGGATTTTCTGGACTATAGCAATAAAAATTGCTCCGCAGACCGGATCTTTGGCTCTCTTTTTGAGCTGTTCAGGTCTTTTTTCATGGTATAATAGAGCTTATGGAAGAAAAATACATGAAGATTGCCCAAGAATTGGGTGTAAGTTTGAAACAGATTGATACGGTATTGACCCTGACAGCTGAGGGCAATACCATCCCCTTCATCGCTCGTTACCGCAAGGAAGCAACGGGTAATTTGGACGAGGTTCTTATCAAGGCTATTATTGACCGAGATAAGGCTTTGACGGCTTTGGCTGACCGCAAGGCGACGGTTCTGACCAAAATTGAAGAGCAGGGCAAGCTGACTGACCAGCTCCGTCAGGCCATTGAAGAGGCTGAAAAGTTGGCGGACGTTGAAGAGTTGTACCTGCCATATAAGGAAAAACGTCGGACCAAGGCGACGGTGGCGCGTGAGGCTGGTCTCTTTCCACTGGCACGCTTGATTTTGCAGTATGGTGCAGACTTAGAAACTCAGGCGGCAAGCTTTGTCACTGAAGGCTTCGATACGCCGACCGCTTGCTTGGTCGGTGCAGTGGACATTCTCGTGGAAGCTCTGGCTGAGGACGCCAAACTCCGTTCTTGGGTCTACCATGAAATCCTGACCAATTCCAGACTTATATCAGAAGTCAAGGACCAGGACAGCGATGAGAAGGCTGTCTTTGAAATCTACTATGAATTTGCCGAGAAAATTGCGAAGATGCAAGGCTATCAGACTCTTGCCATCAACCGCGGTGAAAAATTAGGCATTCTCAAGGTCGGTTTCCAGCACAATCTGGACAAGATGATCCGCTTTTTTGAATTGCGCTTTCCGCAGCAAAATGCCTATATTCAAGAAGTTATCAGTCAGGCCCTGAAAAAGAAGATTATCCCAGCTATGGAGCGCCGTATTCGTACGGAATTGACTGAGCAGGCGGAAGAAGGGGCCATCCAACTCTTCTCGAAAAACCTCCGCAACCTGCTTTTGGTTTCACCCCTGAAGGGCAAGGTAGTCCTCGGCTTTGACCCTGCCTTTCGTACAGGGGCAAAACTAGCGGTCGTTGACCAGACAGGAAAACTCCTGACGACACAGGTTATTCACCCCGTCAAGCCGGCCTCACATGCTCAGATTGCCCAAGCCAAGCAGGATTTGGCGAATCTGATTGGTCAATACCAAGTCGAAATCATTGCCATCGGAAACGGTACGGCCAGCCGCGAATCAGAAAGCTTCGTTGCTGATTTGCTCAAGGACTTCCCACAGGTCTCCTACGTCATCGTCAATGAAAGCGGAGCCTCAGTCTACTCTGCCTCCGAACTGGCCCGTCAGGAATTTCCAGACCTAACTGTCGAAAAACGCTCTGCTATTTCCATCGCCCGCAGGCTCCAAGACCCGCTGGCTGAGCTGGTCAAGATTGACCCGAAGTCCATAGGTGTCGGCCAGTACCAGCACGATGTTAATCAGAAACTTCTGTCCGAGAGTCTGGATTTTGTCGTCGATACGGTGGTCAACCAAGTCGGTGTCAATGTCAATACGGCTAGTCCCGCCCTCCTTGCCCATGTGGCTGGTCTCAACAAGACCATTTCGGAGAATATCGTCAAGTACCGCGAGGAGCATGGCGCTCTGACCACCCGTCAAGAGCTCAAAAAGGTGCCGCGTTTGGGCGATAAGGCTTTCGAGCAGGCGGCTGGCTTCTTGCGTATTCCTAACGGCACTAATCTTTTGGATAATACTGGCGTGCATCCCGAGTCTTACAAGGCTGTCGAGAACTTGCTTGCTCATCTAGCTATCGACCACTTGGACTCTGCTGCGCAGGAAAAATTAGCGACGGTGTCAGTTGCGGACATGGCTGAAACCTTGGGCATCGGTCAGGAAACACTGAAAGATATTATCGCAGACTTGCTCAAACCGGGGCGGGATTTACGGGATGATTTCGAGGCCCCTGTTTTGCGTCAGGATGTCTTGGATGTCAAAGACTTGAAAGTCGGTCAAGAATTGCAGGGAACGGTCCGTAACATTGTGGACTTCGGTGCCTTTGTCGATATTGGTGTCCATGAAGATGGGCTTATTCACATTTCCCGCATGGTCAAACGTAAGCGTGACGGCAAAGGTCGTCTTATGGCGCAACCTCACCCGAGTGAAATCCTTGCGGTCGGCGAAATTGTCACTGTCTGGGTGACAGAAGTAGATATAAAACGCAACCGTATCGGTCTGAGCCTCTTGAAACCTCATGGACTTGACTAAGTACGTAGAGCTGGTATCCAGAGAGGACTTCGGCAAGGAATTTCGTCATGTAGCCATCTGGAATCGCCGTCTGCGCTCGACAGGCGGACGCTTTTTCCCGCAGGATGGGCACTTGGACTTCAATCCCAAGCATCTGGAAGAGTTTGGTTTGGAGGTCTTTCGGCAGATTGTCCGCCACGAGCTCTGCCATTATCATCTCTATTTTGCGAAAAAGGGCTATCGCCACGGGGATAGGGATTTTCAAGAACTCTTACAGGCTGTCGATGGACTTCGTTATGCACCTAAATTGGCACAAGCGCAGAAACCAAATCCCCGCTACAGTTGCACGGCCTGTGGTCAAGTCTACATGAGAAAGCGCAGGATTGACCTCAAGAAATACAGGTGCGGCAAGTGCAGGGGGATGCTAAAACAGCTAAAAAACGAATCATGATAGTTTCGTCATCACGATTCGTTTTTCTTTTTATAGGGGTAAAATCAATTCTTCCTCTGTAGGTTCGCCCCCAACGGCCTTGATTTCAATCATGAGGTTGTGGGGCAGGCAGACGGAGAGTTGACCGGGTTTGCTAATCCAGCCTGTCATGACGGCAATCTGATCCGGGCTATTGTCTTCCTTGACCCGGATACTCTGACCGTCGACTTCGATGATATTGTATTGGCCAGGATTGGGATAATAGGTGATTTCCTGGTGTTTGGTATCGGCAGCTAGTTCAAATTCATCCACGACCTCGCCGTTGATGCGGACATAAGCAATGATTTTTGCTTCTTGTCCCTGCTCTGATAGCTCTGCATAGGTGAGGATAGCAGGTGTGAAGGACAGAACCAGGGCCAGTCCGATGAGCAGGTAGTCGAATAGTTTTAGCTGCTTGAGAATAGTCTTGAACGTCATAGCTCTATTGTATAGAAAAAATCCAGCTTTGTAAATTGCTGGATTGATTTTATTCTGGGGGACAGCTTTATAACTGAGTAGCTGACTTGATGATGCCTAATCCAACTCATTTTTCATATCCAGGTGTTGGGCTAGGATACTCCAGCTTGGGTTTTCTTGCCAGTTGGCTTCAGCGGTAATTTGGCTAGCCAGGCGCCTAGCTTCTTCTAGGATAGGATAGTCATCAATGATATTGGCAACCTGAAATTCTGGCAGACCGGATTGGCGGGTACCAAAGATCTCACCAGAGCCCCGCATTTTCAGGTCTGCTTCGGATAGGACAAATCCGTCCGTAGTTTCTGTCATCAGTTTCATCCGTTCCTTGCCGGACTCGGTTTTGGGATTGGCGACCAGGATGGCGTAGGATTGCTTGTCTCCCCGACCCACCCGGCCCCTCAGCTGGTGGAGCTGGCTGAGACCAAAACGATCCGCATCCATGATAACCATAATGCTGGCATTGGGAACATTGACACCAACCTCGATAACCGTTGTTGAGACCAGGATATCTGTTTTTCTTTCCTTGAAAGCCTGCATGATACTATCCTTTTCCTCGGAGGACATCTTACCATGCAGGAGGTCAATTGTGGTCTTCGAGCCGAAATAGTCCCTCAATTCCTCCGTTAAGGCAACCGCATTTTTCAAGTCCAGGGCTTCGGATTCCTCAATCAAGGGAGAAACGAAGTAGACCTGGCTTTCTTTTTTTAGCTCC
Source organism: Streptococcus sp. P25B114 (assembly GCF_053010325.1). Classification (NCBI taxonomy): domain Bacteria; kingdom Bacillati; phylum Bacillota; class Bacilli; order Lactobacillales; family Streptococcaceae; genus Streptococcus; species Streptococcus sp. P25B114. The sequence continues at coordinate 70,613 of NZ_JBRKNW010000007.1, forward strand.
TTTGTCATCCAATCCAGTACAACTGGTAGCTGCTGGTGTTTGACCCAGCGCGTGATAATGGGTTTTCGTCCGGCTGGAAGTTGGTTGATGATGGAGACGTCCATATCGCCAAAGGCTGTGATGGCTAATGTCCTTGGAATCGGTGTAGCCGTCATCATGAGAACATCTGGATTGCTCCCTTTTTGACGGAGGAGTTTTCGTTGCTTGACCCCAAACCGGTGTTGTTCGTCTGTGATGACTAAGCCTAATTTATGATAAGTGACTGCATCCTGAATCAAAGCATGGGTCCCGACGATCAAGTCGACCTGATTTTCCTCGATAGCCTTGAGCGCGGCCCGTCTAGGGGCAGCCTTCATTTTACCGGTTAACAGGGCTATGGACAAGTTGGGAAAGAGTCCCTGTAGGCTTTGATAATGTTGCTCGGCTAGAATTTCCGTTGGAACCATGAGGGCAGATTGAAAGCCAGCTGTGTGAGTGGCGTAGATGGCCAAGCCTGCCACAACCGTTTTTCCGGAACCGACATCACCTTGCAGCAGCCGATTCATGTGGCGACTGGATTTCATATCTTCTAAGATATCCTCCAGGACCTGATTCTGAGCCTGGGTCAGAGAGAAGGGGAGGGCCTGGATGGCTTGCTGGACAGCTGGTTGGTTAAATGGAATGGCTAGTCCCTTAGATTGGTCACGGTTTTGCGCCTTGAGTTGCTGGAGCTGTAGCTGGAAATAGAAGAGTTCTTCAAATTTAATACGGCGCAGGGCTTGTCTATACTGGTCTAAGTCTTCTGGGAAATGCATGGCCCGAACAGCGTCGACCCGTCCCATGAGCTTATAGCGTTCCAGTATAGGGCTGGGGAGATTCTCAGTCAGGAGGTCTAAATAGCCTAGGTCCACGGCGGACTTGACCAGTTTAACCAGCTGGGTCTGGCTAATTCCTTGAGCGACATGATAGACAGGCTGCAAATCATCTGCTTGCTGGGACAAGATTTTCATTCCAGTCAAGCTAGCCTTGGCTTTATCCCATTTACCCCAAATGACTATATCTTGTCCTACTTCCACCTTGTCGGCCAAATAGGGTTGATTGAAAAAAGAAACGGCTACCACCACCTGGTCCTGCTTGATAGAAAAACGAAGGCGGTTGCGTTTGAAGCCATAATATTGCACATTGGCTGGAGTGACGACCTGCCCCATAATCACAGCCTTTTCGCCGTCCATAAGCTCTAAGATAGATTTTGTCTCGTAATCTTCGTAGCGGAAGGGATAGTAGCACAGGACATCTTCCACGCTATAGAGGTCTAGTTTTGTAAATTTCTCTGCTGACTTGGGTCCAATTCCAGGCAAGACAGACAGTGGGTCCTTCAAGTGTTTCATGCTTGTATTATAGCAAAAGTTTGACCAATTTCCCAAAACAAAAACACCCAGTATCGAACTAGGTGTTTGCCATGGCTTGTTTAAGCCGTTTTCTGTAAATCAGGCTACTAGGTATGAGGACGAGAATGCTGCCAATCCAGGCTGCAGGATTAGCGGCCGCAACGCCATTGAAGCCGAAATAGTGGAGGCCAACAATGGCCACGAGAGCCCGCATAATCAATTCTCCGAAACCAGCCAGCATAGGTACGGCACCATTTCCCAGCCCCTGGATGAAGCTCCTAAGGATAAAGAGGCTGGCCACAATCCAATAACAGGAGGCATTGATGATGTAGTAGGCCAGTGCCAAGTCAAGAACGGTCTCGCTGGCGTCTGCGATGAAGAGACCTGAGAAGAACCGATTTCCCCAGATAAGAACAAGAGCGAACAAGATAGACCAGGCCAAACTGATATAGAGGGTCTTTTTGACCCCTTCCAAAATGCGGTCATATAGTTTAGCACCATAGTTTTGGGCCGTAAAGGTTGAGATAGCCAGTCCCAGATTCACCATGGGCAACATGGCCAATTGGTCCGTCCGTAGGGCAATGGATTGGGCAGCGATGGCATCGGTTCCCAACTGGTTCATCATGACCTGGAAGGTCAAGGAGCCAATGGCAATAACGCTGGCCTGTAATCCCATTGGAAAGCCAATATTGGCATGTTTGATTAACTCCTCTTTTTCAAGCTTCAAATCGCCTGGTTTTAAGTGGTAATGGGGAATTTTTCTCTTGATGTAAATGATGAGGAAGATAACGGAGAAGGCTTGGGCCAAGACTGTTGCAAAGCCAGCTCCGAAGACGCCCCATTTCATGGTTAAAATAAAGAAAAAGTCAAGGCCGATATTGATGATGCAGGCGATGATGAGGGCGATAAGCGGAGTTCGCGAATCTCCCAGACTACGGATGGCACTGGACAAATAGTTATAAAAGATGGTAAAGGTCATTCCGCCATAGATAGCTAGAAGGAAGTCGTGGGCGTGCTCGATGATATCAGCAGGCGTCTGCATGAGTTCCAGGGTTGGGCGGAGAAAGAGAAGGGAGACCGTCGTCAGTACCAAACTAACGATGGCAGCATAGAAAAGTCCGTGAACAAAGCTTTTCTTGAGGCCAATCAAGTCCCCTGCACCAAAGCGTTGGGCACTAATAATGGTAAGGCCATTAGTTAAGCCTTGGGCAAAGCCTAGAATCAAAAATGTCAGTCCAACAGTGGCTCCTACACTTGCAAAGGCCGTGGTCCCAAGGGTATGGCCAACAATCATGCTGTCAGCAAAATTGTAGGTTAACTGGAAAAAGGAGCCAATCAAGAGAGGGATAGCAAATTGTAAAATAACAGTTAAGGGTTTCCCCTTGGTCAAATCGTTCATATAATCTCCTTAAAATATGAATGATAAATCAGTCAAAACTTGTCACCTTATCCTGTGAACTCTTCAAAATGATCGACCGTGTTGTGGTCCGTTACAGCCATAACGACCTCGTCTTCATTGAAAACATAGTCAGGCGATAACTGGATATTGAGTTCCTTGGTGGTTTTGAGGCGGTAGCCGATAATGTTCATCTTGTAGTTCTGACGCAGCTGCAACTCTGCCAAAGTCTTGCCCAGCCATTTTTTAGGCGGGTAAAACTCAACAATGGACACGTTACCATCCAGCTGGACTAGGTCCGTCGTATTGCGGTGGAGGAGGTGCTTGGCCAGGGAAACGCCTGTTTCTCTTTCTGGTGAAATAATCTTATCAGCACCAATTTTTAAGAGGACCTCTTTAGCGGTCTTGCTCTTCACCTTTGCGATGACCTTTGGAACACCCAGTGCCTTACAGTGGAGGACGGCTAGGACGCTAGACTCCAGATTGTCACCTGTTGCGACGACGACGGTATCACAGCTGTCAATACCTGCGGCCCGCAAGAGGGATTTATCAGTGATATCTCCGACAATACCGCGGGACAGGATGGGCTCCAATTGGTTGATTTGATTTTCATGATTATCGACGGCGATAATGTTGCAGTTGTAGGGATGTAGGGTCTTAGCGATAGTGGTACCAAAAACGCCTAGACCTAAAATACCGATAGTAAATGATGACATGGTTTCTCCTTTAAACAATCATGGTTGATTTTGCATATTGTAATTTATCCTTCTTGTCAGGTTTGTGACTAGATAGACTGACTAGAATGGAGATAGGGCCGATTCTGCCAAAGAACATCAGGAACATGATGATAACTTTTCCAGCCAAACTGAGGAAGGGGGTTAAATTGGCTGTCACACCGACCGTTGCCAGGGCTGACATGACCTCAAACATGAGGAAAATCAAAGGTTGCTTAGCATCTGTCACACTGAGTCCAGCCAAGCCTAAGATAAAGACAGACGTAAAGACGATGAAGGTTGCAAATGCCTTGCGGATGGTCAGATGGTCAATGGTATGGTGGTTGAAATTAGTATGGGGAAGCCCCAGAATTTCGCTGCGTGCATAGAGTAAAAGCGTCAGGAAGGCTGTGATTTTAATACCTCCTGCCGTACCACCAGGGGCTCCTCCCAGCATCATTTGGAAGATATAGAGGAGGAGGGTGATAGGTTCGGCCTTGGTATAATCAATACTGGCAAAGCCTGCTGTCCGCATGGTCACCGTTTGGAAAAAGCTGGTCAATAGTTTGTTGCCCAGCGACATGGAGCCAATAGTGGCAGGATTATTGTATTCTGTGATAAAGGTTAAGACTGTCCCCGCTGCAAGAATGAGTACAGTCAGAGCCAGCACTACCTTGGTATGGAAATGGAGTTTTCTGTGGTGGAATTTCTTGCCTATTTGAGAACGTAAGTCAAACCAGACGGAAAATCCCAATCCTCCCATGATAATCAGAGCAGCCAAGGTTAGATTGATGAGGGGATTTTCAGCGTACTGGACGATGCTGCTGGCCCCTAAATTATCAAAACCAGCATTACAGAAGGCAGAGACAGCCACAAAGACAGAAGAAAATAGACCGTCCTTCCAGCCGTATTCTGGAACAAATTGAAAGGCCAGGAAGAAGGCGCCCAGGGCCTCACTGGCAAAGGTAAAGGCAAAGACAGATTTGATAAAGCTGGAAAAATGCTTGGTGTCCGTTCGCGACAGGGCCTCCTGTAAGGTAGAAGCATTGACAAAACTCAATTTCCGTCCTCCTCGAAGGGAGAAGAGACCGATAAAACTGATTAAGCTCAATCCGCCGATTTGAATCAGGACCATACAAATCAATTGTCCAAACATGTTGTAGGTTTCAGCCACAGGCTTGGTAAATAACCCCGTCACGCAGACCATGGATACCGTAGTAAACAAATGGTCCAGGTAGCTAGCAGTAGAGCTAGCCTTTTGAGCAATTGGTAAACTGAGCAAAAATGAGCCAACCAGAATTACAGCTAGGAAACTGGCGATAATCCGTTGACTAGGTGAAAATTTCATTTTCAAAGCCCCATTCTATTCTATAAAATATGAAGCCATTTTAGCATAATTTTTCCAAAAAGTAAGGAAAGAAGTGGCGAGAAAACAGAAGAACCAGCATTTTGGAAGAAATAATTCATTAAATTTTCAGAATATTTAATAAAATCCTTTACAAGTCCATGAAAATGGGTATAATAGGGAGTATAGAAAAAATTAGGAGGTTTAGGTATGAAGAAAAGTTTCATTCAGCAGCAAGAGGAGATTTCTTTCGTCAAGAATACATTTACCCAGTATTTGAAAGACAAGCTAGAAATCGTTGAAGTGCAGGGACCGATTTTGAGTCGTGTCGGGGATGGTATGCAGGATAATTTGTCTGGCGTGGAAAATGCCGTTACCGTTAATGTCAAATTGATTCCAGATGCGACCTACGAGGTAGTGCATTCCCTTGCAAAATGGAAGCGTCATACCTTGGCTCGTTTCGGTTTCAATGAAGGCGAGGGACTCTTTGTCCACATGAAGGCTCTCCGCCCGGATGAAGAGGATTTGGATGCCATCCACTCGGTCTATGTAGACCAGTGGGATTGGGAAAAGGTCATTCCAGCTAGTCGGAGAAATCTGGCCTATCTGAAGGAAACAGTTGAGCAGATTTACAAGGCCATCCGCCTGACGGAGTTGGCAGTTGAGGCGCGTTACGATATTGAGTCTGTCCTGCCCAAGAAAATAACCTTTATCCACACAGAAGATTTGGTCAAGAATTTTCCTGATTTGACACCTAAGGAACGTGAGAATGTTGTTGCCAAAGAATACGGTGCTGTTTTCCTCATCGGTATCGGTGGTGAATTGGCCGATGGCAAGCCACATGATGGTCGCGCACCTGACTACGATGACTGGACGACACCGTCAGAAGGTTCTTACAAGGGTCTCAACGGAGATATTTTGGTCTGGAATGAAGCTCTAGGTTCTGCCTTTGAATTGTCCTCAATGGGCATTCGGGTGGACCAAGATGCTCTCAAACGCCAAGTAGCTATTACCGGCGATGAGGCTCGTTTGGCCTATGATTGGCATCGTGCCCTTTTGAATGGGCTATTCCCACTTTCGATTGGTGGCGGTATCGGTCAATCCCGTTTGGCCATGTTCTTGCTTCGTAAGAAACATATCGGTGAAGTGCAGTCCAGTGTTTGGCCACAAGAAGTACGTGATAGTTTTGAAAATATTTTGTAAGAGGTTGATTTTCAATCTCTTTTCTTTTTCTTCTCAATCAACTGCTTGAAAACATTTACAACAAGATTATCTGTGATTTTTGCGCCAATCTATGATATACTTTTTTAGTTAAATTAAAAAATACAGAGGATATTATGACAAAACTTAGAGAAGACATCCGTAACGTAGCCATTATTGCCCACGTTGACCACGGAAAAACAACCCTCGTTGATGAATTATTGAAACAATCCCAAACACTTGATGAACGTACGCAGTTGGATGAGCGTGCCATGGACTCAAACGACATCGAAAAAGAGCGTGGTATCACCATCCTGGCAAAAAACACTGCCGTAGCTTATAACGGTACACGTATCAACATTATGGACACACCAGGACACGCAGACTTCGGTGGTGAGGTTGAGCGTATCATGAAAATGGTTGACGGTGTTGTCCTTGTCGTAGATGCTTACGAAGGGACTATGCCGCAGACTCGTTTCGTATTGAAAAAAGCCCTGGAGCAAAACTTGACACCAATCGTGGTTGTTAACAAGATTGACAAGCCTTCTGCCCGTCCAGAAGAAGTAGTGGATGAAGTGCTTGAGCTCTTCATCGAATTGGGTGCAGATGATGACCAGTTGGAATTCCCTGTTGTTTACGCGTCAGCTATCAACGGAACTTCATCTTTGTCTGACAATCCAGCAGATCAAGAAGAAACAATGGCACCAATATTCGATACCATCATCGAGCACATTCCAGCTCCAGTTGATAACTCAGACGAGCCACTTCAGTTCCAGGTTTCGCTCTTGGATTATAACGACTTCGTTGGTCGTATCGGTATCGGCCGTGTCTTCCGTGGTACGGTAAAAGTTGGTGACCAAGTTACCCTTTCTAAACTCGACGGTACAACGAAGAACTTCCGCGTAACTAAGCTCTTCGGTTTCTTTGGCCTTGAGCGCAAGGAAATCCAAGAAGCTAAGGCAGGTGACTTGATTGCCGTTTCTGGTATGGAAGACATCTTCGTTGGTGAGACGGTAACTCCTACTGATGCGGTAGAAGCACTCCCAGTTCTTCGTATCGATGAGCCAACTCTTCAAATGACTTTCTTGGTCAACAACTCACCATTTGCAGGTCGTGAAGGTAAGTGGGTAACTTCTCGTAAAATCGAAGAGCGTCTTTTGGCAGAATTGCAGACAGATGTTTCTCTCCGTGTAGAAGCGACTGATTCACCTGACAAATGGACTGTTTCAGGTCGCGGTGAATTGCACTTGTCAATCTTGATTGAAACCATGCGTCGTGAAGGCTATGAGCTTCAAGTTTCACGTCCAGAGGTTATCATCAAGGAAATCGATGGCGTGAAGATGGAGCCATTTGAGCGCGTGCAAATCGATACTCCTGAAGAATACCAAGGTTCTGTTATCCAATCCCTTTCTGAGCGTAAGGGTGATATGTTGGATATGGTTTCAACAGGTAATGGCCAAACTCGTCTTGTTTTCCTTGTACCTGCGCGTGGTTTGATTGGTTATTCAACAGAATTCCTTTCTATGACTCGTGGTTACGGCATCATGAACCATACTTTTGACCAATACTTGCCAGTTGTCCAAGGTGAAATTGGTGGTCGTCACCGTGGTGCCCTTGTTTCTATCGATCAAGGTAAGGCAACTACTTACTCTATCATGCGTATTGAAGAACGTGGTACCATCTTTGTCAACCCAGGTACTGAAGTGTACGAAGGAATGATTATCGGTGAAAACTCACGTGAAAATGACTTGACCGTTAACATCACGACCGCTAAACAGATGACAAACGTTCGTTCAGCTACCAAAGACCAAACGTCTGTAATTAAGACACCACGTATCTTGACCCTTGAAGAATCTCTTGAATTCTTGAATGACGATGAGTACATGGAAGTAACACCAGAATCTATCCGTTTGCGTAAGCAAGTTCTCAATAAGGCAGAACGTGATAAGGCTGCCAAGAAGAAAAAATTAGCAACTGAAGAATAGAAATCTCAAAGGGGATGGTCATGTTTTATCTGATACTAGCAATATTATTGGTGCTCTTTTATATCTTTTTAGCCCCCAATAATGTACGAGGGACTATCAACCTCATGGTAGCAGTTGTTGCCGTTGTAGCCCTCTTCATCTTTTTAATGCTAGCCTTCCTAAAAATCTTGCAGGTATCTTCAGATATTTGGGTAGGATTTATCGTCATCTTCATCGGCCTATGGGCCATGAGAGACATCTATTATTTAGATAAACCGAGTCGAAAAACAGTGAGAAAATAAGAAGAAGCAGGATTGGAAAGAGTCCTGCTTTTTTGTTATATTAAAAGCCCGACTTACTGTCGAGCTAAGATATTATTCTTTATCAATTTTCTTTTCTAATTTTTCCAATTGTTTGGCTGCGAAGTCACGACCACCGAGACCGAAGGCCAGGGCAAAGGCAACAGCCAAGGCTCCCAGAATAATCGTGAAGGTCGATTGAACGATATTCTGTGCGAATTTCAATTGGTCAAGAGCCATGAAGGCTGCAAAGACAATGAGGCCATAGCGGACAAGGCCAGCTAGGAAGGCATTGTTGGTCACCTTGCTCAAGAAACCAGATAGAATGTTGCCACCAATGACTGCCAAAACAAGAATGGCAATGGCACTAATCAGGGACGGAAGGTAGGCAAGAATGGCTGTACCAACAGCGTTAAAGACTTGCAGGTTAAGAACTTGGATAGCTTGAACAAAGAAGAATACAATAATGATGCCACGAACCAATTGAGCCAGGATAGAGGAAAGTTGGAAGTTGGCATCTTCTTTGTTTGTCAAATACTTAGAGTAGGCATTGATACCAGCAGTTTCAAGAAGATTTTCCAAGAGGTTGCCCAAGAGCTTGGCAATGAAGCTACCAAGAGCGACTAGGACAAGGGCTACCAGGATATTTGGAAGGAAGCCAATGACCTGGTTGAGAATGGTGACGATTGGTTGAGAAATGCTGGTGATACCCAGAGTTTCCAAGGCCAAGGTCAAGATTGGAATGAAGATAAGAACGTAAACGACTGTTGCTAAGACAGTGATGAGTTGTTTAGTGTCAAATGGCAATTTTTCTTGGCCAGTAACCTTGGTGTACCATTTGTCAATTTCCAGACGCTCCAAGAAGGCTTTCAGAAGACCCTTAATGAAGTTACAGAAGAAGGTTCCTACAAAGAGAATCAATCCAGCTGCAATCAAATTAGGAATAAAGGCAAAGAATTTTTGGAACATGCTCGAAATCGGGTCAACAGTACTGCTGATATTCAAGCCCGAAAGGATAGAAGGCAGGAAGAAGAGAATGACCAAGAAATAAACCAGTTGACCGAGGTTTTTAATGATGGCCTGTCCATTATCTTCCGGCTTGAGGACACCCCATTTTTGCAATTTTTGAGCAAATTGAATCTTGTTCAAACCAGCCAGGGTTAATTTACGCAGGAGACCTGCAAGGACAAAGGCAATGATCAAGAGAACGATCATGCGGACAACTCCTGGCAAGGCCGAAACCAAGGGCAGGAAGAGTGTATCGAAAATATTAGACATATAGATACTCCTTAAAAATATATTTCTATTTTAGTCTAACATTTTTATAGGTAGGGTGCAAAGAAAACGCTTTACAGTCTGCTTTTTGTGGGATAAAAGGTAGTATAGGAGGCGTTAGCTTGTTGCTATGGCTTGAAAAAGCCGGGCTTTCAAGGTAAAATAAAGTGTTAGAAAGTTGAGAGATAGGAATTGTAAGATGAAACAAATTGATAGTGTCAGAAATAAAAAGGTCCTGGTTCTGGGACTGGCTAAGTCAGGCGAGTCGGCAGCTCGCTTGCTCCACCAGCTCGGTGCCATTGTTACAGTCAATGACGGCAAGCCGTTTGAGGATAATCCCACAGCTCAATCTCTCCTGGAAGAGGGGATTCGTGTCATCTGTGGCAGCCACCCCCTAGAATTATTGGATGAAGAATTTGCTCTCATGGTGAAAAATCCAGGTATTCATTATCAAAATCCTATGGTAGAGAAGGCCTTGAAAAAAGGGATTCCAGTTTGGACAGAGGTGGAGCTGGCCTATTTGATTTCAGAAGCGCCGATAGTGGGTATCACAGGTTCAAATGGCAAGACCACGACTACGACCATGATTGCGGAAGTTCTCAATGCTGGCGATACATCTGCTAAACTGTGTGGGAATATCGGTTATCCAGCCTCATCAGTGGCTCAAACAGCGACAGAAGAGGACACCTTGGTCATGGAATTGTCTTCCTTCCAGCTTATGGGGACGGAGTCCTTCCGACCACACATTGCTGTGATTACCAACTTGATTGCCAGCCATATTGATTACCATGGGACCTTTGATGCCTATGTTGCTGCAAAATGGATGATTCAGCGTCAGATGACGGCTGACGATTTTATTGTGCTGAATTTTAATCAGCAGGAAGCCAAGGATTTGGCTGCTCAGACTTTAGCGACCGTGGTGCCTTTTTCTACGCTAGAGGTGGTAGATGGGGCTTATTTGGCAGAAGGCAAGCTGTATTTCAAGGGTGAATATATCATGGATGCTGATCAGATTGGTGTTCCCGGCTCGCACAATGTTGAAAATGCCCTGGCGACGATTGCGGTTGCCAAGTTACTGGGTGTGGCGAATCAGTCTATCCAAGAAAGTTTGGCTGCCTTTGGTGGTGTCAAACATCGCTTGCAATTTGTAGGAACGATCAACGATATTTCCTTCTACAATGACAGTAAATCTACTAATATATTAGCTACCCAAAAAGCTCTATCAGGTTTTGACAATAGCAAGGTCATTTTGATTGCCGGTGGTTTGGATCGTGGCAATGAATTTGATGACTTGGTGCCAGATTTAGTTGGATTGAAACAGATAGTGATTCTCGGTCAATCTGCTGAGAGAGTCCAGCGGGCTGCAGACAAAGCGGGAGTGGATACCATTTCAGCGACAGATATTGCTGATGCCACTCGCAAGGCCTTTGAATTGGCTCAAGCAGGAGACGTCGTTCTCCTTAGTCCTGCCAATGCAAGCTGGGATATGTATGCCAATTTTGAAGTTCGAGGGGATGTTTTCCTCGACACCTTTGAGGAGTTGAAAAACAAATGAAAAAAATCGTATTTACGGGTGGGGGAACAGTCGGTCATGTGACTCTCAACCTCCTCCTAATCCCGCGTTTTTTGGAAGAAGGCTGGGAAGTTCACTATATTGGAGATGAAAAAGGGATTGAGCATGAACAGATTAGCCAGTCTGGTCTGGACGTGACCTTCCATTCCATTGCCACAGGTAAACTGCGCCGTTACTTTAGCTGGCAGAATATGCTGGACGTCTTTAAGGTTGCCTGGGGGATTGTCCAATCCTTAGTGATTATTGGCAAAATCCGTCCTCAAGCCCTCTTTTCAAAAGGTGGTTTTGTATCCGTTCCGCCTGTCATTGCTGCCAAGGCTCTCGGCGTGCCAGTTTACATTCACGAATCAGATTTGTCTATGGGACTGGCCAATCGCATTGCCTATAAATTCGCTACAACCATGTATAGCACTTTTGAGCAACCACTGTCACTGACAAAGGTTAAACATGTGGGGGCAGTGACCAAGGTAGGTCAGACCAAGAAGAAAGTCACCCCTATTCAACTGCCGGAAATTCTGAAACAGTTTGATAAAGAGCTGCCAACTTTACTTTTTGTTGGTGGTTCGGGCGGTGCCAAGGTTTTTAATGACCTGATTAGTCAGCATAAATCGGCCTTGACCGAGCGATTTAACATTATCAATCTGACTGGAGATAGCAGTCTCAACAGTCTGGAACAGCACCTCTATCGTGTGGACTATGTGACGGAGCTCTATCAGCCCTTGATGGATTTGGCGGATGTGGTAGTGACCCGTGGTGGCTCCAATACCCTCTTTGAGTTGATTGCCATGAAAAAGCTGCATCTGATTGTCCCGCTTGGATTAAAGGCCAGTCGAGGAGACCAGATTGAGAATGCCAATTATGCGGTCAATAAGGGCTATTCACGAAAATTGGATGAAGAATTTTTGACGCTGGAGTCACTTTTTGATGAAGTGGGTTATTTGTTGACCAATAAAGACCAATTTGTCACACAAATGGAAAACTCCAATGAAATCCAGTCGGTAGATAGTTTCTATGCTATTTTGATGTCAGATATTGAGGGTGGAGGTGCCAATGGGCCACAAAGATGAACAACTGATTTCTGATGAAAACGAAAAACTTGTAGAGGTCCAAGAGATGGAGGAAACTGAAGACCAGGAGGTAGAATCTGAGTCCTTTTCAGAAGAGCAAAGTGATATAGAGCGAGCTGATGAACATTCGCATGTAGAAGGCGATGAGGAAAGTTCTTTTGAGGATGAAGAGACCGATGCTGAACCTATAGCATTGGAAGACTTGGATCCAGATGAAGCCAGCGAATTTTTCAGGAACTGGAAGGAAAAGTTCAAAGAGCACCAACAAATCCAGGAAGAGGAAATCAAGCAGGCAGAAGACCAGACAGAGACTGAGGTAACACCTGTTTCAAAAAGGTCTTTCTTTCCATTTGGACGAAAAAAAGCAGGAGAAAAGAGTAAGAAAACAGAAGCTAGAATTCCTAAGGATGCCCTCCTTAAATCTATTCCGCTTTATTTAGCTGGGCTCCTCATCATTCTCTCTTCTGCCTATCTGATTAGCCCTTTTGGTAAATTGAAAGATATTCAGGTAAAAGGAAATGAGCATATTTCGGAAGAATTGGTAAAAGAGTACAGTAATATCCATGAAAAGGACTATGTCCTATCTGTCCTTCTCAACCGAAAATCCTACACCAAGAATATCGTCAACAGAAGTAATCTAATCAAGGACGTATCTGTTCAATTCCAGCTGCCTAATCGCTTTTTGCTAGAATTAGAAGAATATAAAGAGCTTGGTTTTATCACAGAGAATAATCAATTTTACTCCATCTTATCTAGTGGCGAGGTTTCAGAGGTTCCTACTGAGGAAGAAAATATGCCTCTGAATGCAACAATGGTTCACACAACTGACAGGGAATTGTTGAAAAAAATGGCTTTACAGCTAGCTGAAATTGATGAGAATATTCGCGCCAATATCCTGACTATCGATTTGACACCTACTAAAGCAACCAAGGATTTGTTGACCTTGACCATGGCTGATGGCAACGTCGTCCTGGTGCCAGTTTCAGAGCTAGATATCAAGCTTCCCTACTATCCAAAAATTGCTCGCCAGCTCATTTTGCCGAGTATGATAGATATGGAAGTTGGAGTTTACAGTTATGCTTTATAAAGCAAGGAAATGAGAAAAAATCTTTTAGAAATAAGCATGAAAAATAGCCATTTTAGAATGTTATATGGTATAATTAAGGATGAATAATTCTATTTATCTAAAAAATGGATGCTTTTTTAAAATGAGATGAAAGTAAGAGAGGACTGACAGAATGGCTAGAAACGGCTTTTTCACGGGATTAGATATTGGTACAAGCTCCGTTAAAGTCTTGGTTGCGGAATATATTGATAATGAAATGAACGTTATTGGAGTAAGTAACGTTAAGAGTGCTGGGGTCAAGGACGGGATTATCGTTAACATTGATGTTGCAGCCGCAGCAATTAAAAAGGCCTTAGAACAGGCTGAAGAAAAATCTGGGATTCGCATCGATAAGGTAAACGTCGGTTTGCCAGCAAACCTTTTGCAAATCGAGCCTACTCAAGGGATGATTCCAGTCACAACAGATTCCCAAGAAATTACAGACTTGGACGTTGAAAATGTTGTTAAATCAGCCTTGACCAAGAGCATCACACCAGAGAGAGAAGTGATTTCCTTTATTCCAGAGGAATTTGTGGTGGATGGCTTCCAGGGAATCAAAGATCCCCGTGGAATGATGGGAATCCGTCTAGAGATGCGGGGTATGCTCTACACAGGTCCAAGAACTATTTTGCACAATTTACGTAAAACCGTTGAGAGAGCTGGAATCCAAGTTGAGCATGTTGTGATTTCTCCTCTGGCCCTAACAAGGTCCGTTCTCAATGAAGGTGAACGTGAATTTGGTGCTACGGTGATTGACCTCGGTGGTGGTCAGACAACTGTTGCAGTTATGCGTGGCCAAGAGCTCCAATACACGAATATCTACCAAGAAGGTGGCGACTACATCACCAAGGATATCTCTAAAGTCCTTACTACATCTCAAAGTATTGCTGAAAATCTTAAATACAACTACGGTATCGCTTATCCAGCAGATGCAACTGAAAAAGAAACATTCACTGTTGAAGTGATTGGAGAAAGCAAGCCTGTTGAAGTAACAGAATTGTACTTGTCAGAAGTGATTGCTGCTCGTCTTCGCCAGATTTTCAATAAAATCAAACAAGATTTGGAAAGAACACGAGCATTGGAATTACCAGGCGGGATCGTTCTTGTCGGTGGTGGAGCAATTCTTCCAGGTGTTGAAGAATTAGCAGAAGAAGTTTTTGGTGTAACGACAAAAATCTTCGTACCAAATCAAATTGGTATCCGTAATCCATCCTTCGCACATGTGATTAGCCTAGTTGAGTATGTCGGTCACCTGAGTGAAGTGGAAAAAATTGCACAATATGCTGTAAACGGTGAGGCTCAGCTACGTATCAAACCAGTTGATATTCAACCAACAAGTCGAGTTCAAGTTCAACAGCCTGTAAGAGATTTTGAAGATGAAATCGCTGATGAACCGGTATATGATACGACCGTAAAACCATACGGACAAGAAGAATATGGTCAAAACGAGGAACCAAAAGTTAAGTTGACCGATCGTATCCGTGGTCTCTTTGGAAGTATGTTTGAATAATGAATGAAGGAAAAGGTAAATAATCTATGACAATTTCATTTGAAACGGCAAATACTGGTGCTGTAATTAAAGTTATTGGTGTCGGCGGTGGCGGCGGAAATGCTATCAACCGCATGATTGAAGAAGGTGTAGCTGGCGTAGAATTTATTGCGGCTAACACAGATGTTCAAGCTTTGAGCAGTTCAAAAGCTGAAACAGTCATCCAATTGGGACCTAAGTTAACTCGTGGTCTTGGTGCTGGAGGTCAACCTGAAGTTGGTCGTAAGGCTGCTGAGGAAAGCGAAGAAACTCTGAAAGAAGTTCTTTCAGGTGCAGATATGGTCTTTATTACAGCTGGTATGGGTGGAGGCTCTGGTACAGGTGCTGCACCAGTTATCGCCCGTATCGCCAAAGAGTTGGGTGCCCTTACTGTAGCAGTTGTAACTCGCCCATTTGGTTTCGAAGGAAACAAGCGTGGTAACTTTGCTATCGAAGGTATTGATGGTCTGCGTGAGCAAGTAGATACTCTCTTGATTATTTCAAACAACAACCTCCTTGAGATTGTTGATAAGAAAACTCCGCTTTTGGAAGCCTTGAGTGAAGCAGACAATGTCCTTCGTCAAGGTGTTCAAGGGATCACAGACCTCATCACTAACCCAGGTTTGATCAACTTGGACTTTGCGGATGTGAAGACTGTGATGGAAAATAAAGGCAACGCCCTTATGGGTATTGGTATCGGTACTGGTGAGGACCGTGTCATTGAGGCGGCTCGCAAGGCGATTTATTCACCATTATTGGAAACAACTATCGATGGTGCTGACGATGTCATTGTCAATGTGACCGGTGGTTACGATATGACCTTGACAGAAGCAGAAGAAGCTTCAGAAATCGTTCATCAGGCAGCCGGTCAAGGTGTAAACATTTGGTTGGGTACATCAATCGATGAATCGATGAAAGATGAAATCCGCGTAACCGTTGTTGCGACAGGTGTTCGTCAGGATGGACCTTCTGCTAAAACATCGCCATCAGGTACAACCAAACATCACCGTCCTGAGGTCGTTTCTGCAGCCCGTTCTGCGGCTCGCTTTGACTACACCTCAACACCGGCACCAACTCCTTCTTCTGTTCAACAAGCAGAAGTTCCAAAAGCTTCAGCATTTGGTGAATGGGATTTACGTCGCGAGAATTTGTTGAAATCTTCTGAGCTTGAAGCACGTCCTAGTATTTCGGTTGAGAAATTTACAGTCGAAGAAGATGAAGATGAGTTAGACACTCCACCATTCTTCAGAAATCGCTAGTATGACCATAAAAGAAAACGTTGCAAGGGTGGGCCAAGCAGTTGAACAAGCCTGTTTGGAAGCTGGTCGCCCATTAGAATCGGTAAAGGTAATAGCTGTCACAAAGTATGTTGACAGCTCTATTACTAGAGAATTGATTGAAGCTGGTGTGACAGATATTGGGGAAAATCGGGTGGACAAGTTTCTCGATAAGTACCATGCCCTGAAAGACCAGGCAGTAAGCTGGCATCTGATTGGAACCCTGCAAAGAAGAAAAGTCAAGGATGTTATCAATTTTGTTGATTACTTCCATGCCTTAGACTCTCTTAAGTTAGCAGAGGAAATTCAAAAACGGGCAAAGAAACCAATCAACTGTTTTTTACAGGTCAATGTTTCTAAAGAAGAATCAAAACATGGTTTTTACGAGGAAGGGATTGAACCGGCATTGGTTGAATTGGCTAGGTTAGATAAGGTAAGATTGGTCGGTCTCATGACCATGGCACCTATCAATGCTGATAAAGAACAGCTCAGTCAAATTTTTCATCAAACAAACGCAATCAGAGAAAGATTAGCAAATTTGAATCTCCCTAATATGCCTTTTACGGAATTAAGTATGGGAATGAGTGGAGATTTCAAGGAAGCAATTGAGGCGGGCTCGACTTTTGTTCGCATTGGGACAGCGTTTTTTAGTAAGGGAGAGTAAAAGTGGCATTCAGAGATACATTTAAAAATTTTTTCACCTACTTTGAAGTGGATGATAGTGCTGAATTAGAAGATTCAACCGGCCATCAAATGCCCAATGAACAGCCCAAATTGCAAGTTGCTAAGAAAGAAGTTACAAGAGAGCAGGCTTTACCATTGGAAAAAAGAAGAGGAACTGGGAGTCATTCTTCGGAATCCGTTGCCAATATTCAACGGTTGAATGAACGGCAGCAAGAATTGCTCGCAATCAATGGTCCTGAGAGAGAGAAGAAGACAACCATCGACATTAAGTTTCCTAAGCGATACGAAGATGCACCTGAGATTGTGAATCTATTGTTAGAAAATGCAAGTATTTTAATTGATTTCCAATTTATGACAGAGCAGCAAGCTAGGAGATGTTTGGATTATCTGGATGGGGCTCGGTCAGTCTTGGCCGGAAATCTTAAAAAGGTTTCCAATTCTATGTGGCTATTGACCCCGGTTAATGTTCGGGTAAATATTGATGAGTTGAGAAATGTGAACTCTGGCCAACATTTGGACGGGCAGTTCGATTTCGATATGAAGCGGTAAGACATCATGTGGTTACTAGTACAAATCCTGCTAAAGGCTATTGATGTCTATGCAAGCATTTTATTGATTTATGCTCTCATGACTTGGTTTCCAGCTCTTGTCCAATCTAGGATTGGTCAACTAATTAGATGGCTTGTTGAGCCCATTTTGATACCGTTCAGAAGATTGAACCTACAATTTGGTGGATTCGATTTCACTATCTTGGTGGCCTATCTGTCTCTTCAAATCTTATCGAGAATTCTAATAGGATTGGTAATTTTATGAAGGATAGGCAAGTCATCCTGCAACACTATCAAAAGTCGGAGCAAGATTTTGTTGAGCGGATTTATGAAATGTGTCAATTTGTAGATAGGACTTCCATCGACAGGTTGACAGATTTTCTTAATCCAAGACAGGTCATGATTACTGAAGCAATTGCCGGGAAGTTTAATCTCTTTGCTCATTCGAGTGGGCATCATCTTCCGACGGAATATAGCAGGCTCATTATTTCAACAAGCGATCAATTGCCAGAGTTTGCTGACTATGAAATTTCGATTTTAGAAGTTGATTTTAACAGAAAGTTTCATCAGCTTAGTCATTCGCAGATTTTAGGAACACTCTTAAATCGTTTGGGTATTCAGCGGAAATTTCTGGGAGATATTTTTATCAATGATCAGGAAATTCTCCTGTTTATTGATGAAAAATTTAGTACCATTCTCTTAATGGATGTTGAAAGGATTGCAAAGGTTCCTGTAAAATGGAAGATGCGGACAACTGAATCAGTGAGCTTGGAGCACCATATCCAGGTTGACAAGAGGGTCATTCTGGCCTCCAGTTTGCGATTGGATAAATTAGTAGCTGCTGCTTTTCAACTATCTCGTTCAGCAGTTGTGAAGCTAATTGAGTCAAACAAGGTCAAGGTTGACTATGCTGAAATTAGTCAGGTTTCAAAAACTCTTGAAATAGGTCAATTGGTTAGTGTGCGTGGCTTCGGAAGATTCCGATTGGTAGACCTGCTCGGAACATCCAAGCAGGGGAAATTTAAAATAGAAATAGAAGTGACAAAAGTATAGGGGGAAATATGGCCTTAACAACACTTGAATTAAAAGATAAGACCTTTGGGACAAAATTCAGAGGCTATAATGCTGATGAAGTTGATGAGTTTTTGGACATTGTCACCAGAGATTATGAGGAATTGGTTCGTCTGAAGCAAGAACACGAAGCAGAATTGAAAGCCTTGCGCGAACGCCTCACTTACTTCGATCAGATGAAGGAATCGTTGAGCCAATCTGTCTTGATTGCCCAGGATACAGCTGATCGTGTAAAAGCAGCAGCGGAAGAGCGTGCCTTTAATATTAAGCAACAGGCTGAATATGATGCGCACAATCTTCTCAACGAAGCCAAAGAGAAGGCAAATGAAATCCTTCGTTTGGCGACAGACAATGCTAAGAAGGTTGCAGTAGAGACTGAGGAGTTGAAGAACAAGACACGTGTTTTCCATCAACGTCTTCGCTCTACTTTGGAAAGCCAGCTTGCCCTTGTAAATAACGCTGAGTGGGAAGAAATTCTCCAACCAACGGCGTCTTATTTGCAGACAAGTGACGAAGCTTTCCGTGAGGTCCTGGTTAAAGCGATTGATGAAGATGTGGAGTTGGAAGAGTTAAACCTTGATTATACTCGCCAGCTTACAGCTGAAGAAATTGCTGAACTCAATCGCCAGGCAGCTGCTATTGAAGCAGAATTGGAACAATCAGCAGACTAATTACATACTGATGAAGCAAAAACACAACGAATATTGATAGGTTTAGCGAGCAGGTGACGGTGGAAGACTTGTACTCACTCAATAGGAGTTATCATTTTGCGTATTTTTCCTTGAACTCAAGTAGGGGAAAACGTCTGTTCACGTTACGAACGTAGAGGGATAGGGGAAACTCTGTCTAAACTAAGGTGGTACCACGAACTTTCGTCCTTATTGGCGGGAGTTTTTTTGATGCTTATGATACGATTAGAAGAAGTAACGAAAGAAAATTTTGATGCCGTGCTAGATTTAAGTCTGGCAGAGGAAGACAAGCGTAAAGTGGCTCCGGTGGAGTATTCGCTTGCTCAAGCCTGGCTTTATCGAGAGGAAGAGAGGCTCTATCCCCTGGCTGTTCGTCTTGGCAAAAGGATTGTCGGTTTTGTCCTCCTTTCGGTAGATAAGGACAGGCAAACGGTCTTGCTCTGGCGCTTGCTGATTGATAAATCCTATCAAAACAAGGGCTACGGCCAGGAGGTTATTCGACAGGTAATGGTCCTAGCTAGGCAAACATTTTCTTGCCACCAGCTAGTCACTAGCTACGTCATCGGTAATCATAAGATGCGGTACATCTTAGAAAAACTCGGTTTCCAGTCAGCTGGAATGACTGGACATGAAATAAAAATGGTAATTACCCTATAAAAAAGGAGATATAATGAAACTAAAAGAAACACTCAATTTAGGTAAGACAGCCTTCCCAATGCGTGCAGGCTTACCAACACGTGAGCCAGAATGGCAAAAGGCTTGGGATGAAGCAAACTTGTATGCTCGTCGCCAAGAACTAAATGCAGGCAAACCTGCCTTCCACCTCCACGATGGCCCTCCATACGCTAACGGAAATATCCACGTTGGACATGCTTTGAACAAGATTTCTAAAGATATTATCGTTCGCTCTAAGTCAATGTCTGGTTTCCGTGCTCCATTTGTACCAGGTTGGGATACACACGGCCTTCCTATTGAGCAAGTCTTGGCAAAACAAGGTGTCAAGCGCAAGGAAATGGACTTGGTTGAATATCTTGAAATGTGTCGTGATTATGCTCTTAGTCAAGTTGACAAGCAACGTGATGATTTTAAACGCTTGGGTGTTTCTGCAGACTGGGAAAATCCATATATCACCTTGACAAAAGACTATGAAGCAGCTCAGATCCGTGTCTTTGGTGCTATGGCAGACAAGGGCTATATCTACCGAGGGGCTAAGCCAGTTTACTGGTCATGGTCATCGGAATCTGCCCTTGCAGAAGCTGAAATCGAATACCATGACATTGACTCAACATCTCTGTATTATGCCAACAAGGTCAAAGATGGCAAGGGACTCTTGGATACGGATAGCTACATCGTTGTCTGGACAACGACTCCATTTACAGTAACGGCTTCTCGCGGTTTGACCATGGGAGCAGACATTGACTATGTCTTGGTTCAACCTGCTGGCTCTGACCGTAAGTATGTCTTGGCAGAAGCCTTGGTAGATAGCTTGGCAGCCAAATTCGGTTGGGAAACCTTTGAAGTGATTTCAAAACACAAGGGTGCTGAATTTGAATACATTGTGACAGAACATCCATGGGATGCTGAAGTGGATGAATTGGTCATCTTGGGTGACCACGTCACAACGGATTCTGGTACAGGTATCGTCCATACGGCTCCAGGTTTTGGTGAGGATGACTACAATGTCGGTGTCAAATATGACTTGGAAGTTGCGGTAACTGTCAACGAACGTGGCTTGATGAATGAAGCGGCGGGTCCTGATTTTGAAGGTCAATTCTATGACAAGGTTGTACCAACGGTTAAGGAAAAATTGGGTGACTTGCTCCTTGCTAGTGAAGTAATCAATCACTCCTACCCATTTGACTGGAGAACCAAAAAGCCAATCATCTGGCGTGCAGTGCCGCAGTGGTTTGCTTCTGTTTCTAAATTCCGTCAGGAAATCTTGGACCAAATCGAAGCAACGACCTTTATTCCTGCTTGGGGTAAAACACGTCTTTACAACATGATCCGTGACCGTGGGGACTGGGTTATCTCTCGTCAACGTGCTTGGGGTGTGCCACTCCCAATCTTCTACGCAGAAGATGGTACAGCCATTATGACCAAGGAAGTAACAGACCACGTTGCTGCCCTTTTTGAAGAGCATGGGTCTATCATCTGGTGGAAATCTGAAGCAAAAGACCTCTTGCCTGCTGGTTTCACCCATCCAGGTTCACCAAATGGCGAATTTACCAAAGAAACTGACATCATGGACGTATGGTTTGACTCAGGTTCGTCTTGGAATGGCGTTATGAATGCCCGTGAAAATCTTGCCTACCCAGCAGATCTCTACCTAGAAGGTTCAGACCAATACCGTGGTTGGTTTAACTCATCCTTGATCACCTCTGTAGCCGTAAATGGTCATGCGCCATACAAGGCTGTCTTGTCACAAGGTTTTGTCTTAGATGGTAAAGGTATGAAGATGTCTAAATCTCTTGGAAATACCATTCTACCAAGTGATGTTGAGAAACAGTTTGGTGCAGAAATCTTGCGTTTGTGGGTGACATCCGTTGATACGTCAAATGATGTCCGCGTATCTATGGACATCCTTGGACAGGTTTCTGAAACCTACCGTAAAATTCGTAACACCCTTCGTTTCTTGATTGCCAATACTTCTGATTTCAATCCTGCAAGCGATGCGGTAGCCTACGACGAACTTCGTTCTGTTGACCAGTATCTTTTGGTGAAATTTAACAAGTTAGTAGCTCAAATCCGTGAAGCCTACGACAATTATGATTTCATGGCAATTTACAAGTCTGTCGTAAACTTTGTAACACTTGATTTGTCAGCCTTTTACCTCGATTTTGCCAAAGATGTCGTCTACATTGATGGTGCTAAATCCCTTTCTCGTCGTCAGATGCAAACAGTATTCTATGACATTTTGGTGAAAATTACCAAGCTCTTGACACCAATTTTACCACACACAGCAGAGGAAATCTGGTCTTACTTGGAATATGAGGCAGAGGAATTTGTCCAATTAGCAGAAATGCCAGAAGTAGAAACATTTGCGGATGAAGAACAGTTGTTGGCAGACTGGGAAGTCTTTATGACCTTCCGTACTCAGGCTCAGAAGGCACTTGAAGAGGCTCGTAATGAAAAAATCATTGGTAAGTCACTGGAAGCACATTTGACTGCTTATGTTTCAGCTGAAACTAAGGCGTTCTTGGAGAGCTTGAATGCAGACCTTGCTCAGTTACTCATCGTTTCAAACTTGAGAGTAACCACGGAAGCAGCTCCTGAAAGTGCACTTGTGGTGGATGAAGTTGCCTTTGAAGTAGAACGCGCAGCAGGTGAAGTATGTGACCGTTGTCGCCGTATTGATACTAGCGTTGTGGAACGGAGTTATGGCGCAACCATCTGCGACCACTGTGCAAGTGTTGTAGAAGAAAACTTTGCTGAAGCAGTAGCAACTGGATTTGAGGCATAATGATATGACAAAGTCTATCGAAAGATAGGCTTTTTCGTCTAAAAAAAGAAACCGTTCTGGTTTCTTAGATTTCGCTGACGATTGGGAAGGACATCTCAATCAATTTATCTGTGTGGATTGTGCGGATGGCTGCTTTGTTTATCTTCCGTTCATCAATCTTGCGATGAAGGAAAAAATCACGGATTTTTTCAATTTCTGACTGTTGGACAGAGCGGTATTTATTGCTGATGAGGAGTTCGTAGTGGCGGGGAGCCTGAGTGAAGATAACATCAGTATTTCCCGCAGAATAAGTCTCTACCAAAAATGCATCCGTATTGGCCAGTTGATTTTGAACCAACTGGCTATGGCTATTGGTTGTATTTATAATTTTCATGCAAAACCTCCTCTAACTCTATGGCTTCATTATAGCACTATCAGCAAGATTTGACTAGTCTTTTATAGTGTTTTTTGATCTAAAATCCATTGTTGCACGCCCCATTTATGGCTACCTCGTTTTAATTTTTCAAGGGCTTCTTGGATGGGAAACCAGGCAAGATGATTAAAATCTTCTAGTGGTTGTCCGATTTGATGATAGCTCTTAACCTGGTAGATGTAGGCAGGGTTGTGGAAGTGGGTATCTCGGTGGCTGGAATAAAAATATTCATCCGCCTGGCCATAATAATGCCCAATTTCAGCTGTAAATCCCAGTTCTTCCATCAATTCTCTTTCCAGGGCAATGAGGTGGTTTTCGCCTTTTTCAATTTCTCCACCCGGTAAAAACCAGGCGCCATTTGGTGCTTGAACCAGGATAATCTTATCATTTTCTTCATTTGGAATAACAGCATAGACTCCCTGGCGTAATTGATAGTCGACTCCTACTTGTTTTTCTCCAAATACTGCAATCTGTTCCATATTTTCCTCGCTTGATGTTTAAGAGCTTGAATTGTTAACATTATACCATTTTTTCATTATTTTTCCTTATGGAAGATGTTATCAAGTGTAATAATTTCAAGGCTCTATAATGTGCTATACTTAGATTATGGAAAACGATTACAAAAGGAGGGGCTCATGAAGGAAATCTATCCAAATATTTATACTTTTCCCATTGTATTGCCCAATAGTCCATTGAGAGAAATCCATGTTTACGTGATAAAAAGTCCGGAAAGGTCGGTCTTGATTGACACGGGCTACAATCATCCAGAATCTTTTGAAGCTATGTTAGCAGGATTGGCTGAATTAGGATTGGAAATGAAGGATGTTGACCTGGTTTTGACCCATCTCCATGCAGATCACACAGGGCTAGCGACAAGATTTTATCAGGCTGGCGCTAAAATTTATGCTGGTCGTGTGGATGGGATTTTGATGAATGAGATGGCAACGGGTCCTTATTGGGACAGGATGAATGATTATCGTCAGCTATATGGTATCTCCAGGGATGAGATGGCTGTGGAGGACAACCCTGGTTTCAAGTTTCATCTATCTAGTCAGGTCCCTTTTGATATCCTTGAGATTGGCAAGTATTTCAAGGTTGGAGGCTTTAAATTTGAAATTATCAATCTCCAAGGCCATACACCAGGGCACATCGGTTTATTGGACCGTCAGAAACAGCTCTTAATTGGAGGAGATACGGTTCTGGATCCGATTACTCCTAATATTACCTTTTGGGGATGGGATTATCCCAATATCCTAGGAACCTATCTAGCAACCCTGGATAAATTAAGACGAACACCGCTGCGTTTAATCTTGCCTGGCCATCGTAAGCCTATTGAAAATCATTTGGAGCGGATTGGAGTTTTAGAAACCCATCATTTTGAACGTTTACAGGAAATTTTAGACAGCATTTCGGAGGGTGAAAAGGTCACTGTCAGGGATGTATCGGCACGGATTAGTTGGCGCATTAAGGCTGGTAGTTGGGAGGCCTTTCCAAAGGCTCAGAAATGGTTTGCTAGCGGTGAGACCATGGCCCACCTAGATTATTTGGTGCATACGGAACATCTAACTATGACTATCGAGGATGGCGTTGCCCAGTTTGTCAAATTGCGTTCCAACATCACTCCTGTTGATTGATTTCTTCATCAGTTATAGGGCGGGCAAGGATGATTGGTTGCACATAGGCGCGCTTGCGATTATCTCGATGTTCGCGATGATTTAGTTTTTTCTCTTTCAAAAACGGCTCTTTGTCAACTGTAGTGGGTAGATGAAAAGCTAACACCTAGAGAGGACGAAATTCGTTCTCTCATTTTTGATGTTTAAAGCAATATATATCTTGTTTTTAAAGTTCGTAAAGTTCCTAAATCC
>NZ_JBRKNW010000008.1:0-92285 GCF_053010325.1 Streptococcus sp. P25B114
ATAGCGAAGATTTTGTGGTATACTAGTCATGAGAAGATTTCCTTTTTGATGAGTAGGTGGTACTCTTATCATATCAGGGAATCTTCTTTTTGACTTCTAGAAGTCTCACATCTATTGTAACGCTACACTCCCCTCTACTTATTTATTGGTCTAAATTTGACAGTTTAGGGTGCTTATGGTAATATTTTAATGATACAGTCAGTAGAAAAATCAAGTATTTGAGGATAATATGGGAATTGAAAAAACAGTCAGCGAATTGGCTGAGATTTTAGGTGTCAGCCGTCAGGCTATGAATAACCGGGTAAAATCACTTCCAGATGAGTTTGTTGAGAAGAATGATAAGGGCGTGACGGTGGTCAATCGTCAGGGTCTGGTCAAGCTGGAAGAGATTTACAAGACCACGATTTTTGAAGATGAGCCAGTCAGCGACGAGGTTCTTCACCGTGAAATGATTGAGATTGTCATCGATGGAAAAAATGAAGAAATCGAGCGCTTGTATGCCCAACTCAAGGTTAAGGACCAACAATTGGCTGAGAAAGATGAGCAGTTGCGGGTCAAGGATATCCAGATTGCGGAGAAGGATAAGCAGCTGGACCAACAGCAGCAGTTGACAGCCAAGGCTATGGCGGACAAGGAAGTTCTCAAGTTAGAATTAGACGAGGTTAAGGCCCAGGCGGAAGAGGTAAAACCGAAAGGTTTCTTTGCTAGATTATTTGGCAAATAGAGGGATCCTATTTTAGGAAATGTTCGGGAGTGACAAGTTGTCGCTCTCTTTTTTGCGACATAAAGGAGTGATTGTGGTAAGCTAGAAACAGATAATTTTCTGAAAATTTCGGAAACTATTCTAGAGGAGGTTGCTTTATGTCCTATTTTCAAAATTTTATGAAGGCCAATAAGGCCTATGTTGACTTGCATGGAACCCAGCATTTGCCCTTGCGTCCTAAGACCAAGGTGGCCATTGTGACCTGTATGGATTCGCGCCTGCACGTTGCCCAGGCCTTGGGGCTGGCTCTAGGGGATGCCCATATCTTGCGGAATGCTGGCGGACGTGTCACTGAGGACATGATTCGGTCTTTAGTCATTTCCCAGCAACAAATGGGAACGCGGGAGATTGTGGTTCTCCACCACACGGACTGCGGTGCGCAGACCTTTACCAATGAGGCTTTTGCGGAGCATATCCACAGGGATCTGGGTGTGGACGTTGCTGGACAGGATTTCTTGCCATTTACAGATGTGGAAGAGAGTGTTCGCGAGGATATGGAACTACTGCGGAAATCACCGCTCATTCCTGAGGATGTGGTCATTTCAGGTGCGGTCTATGATGTGGATACGGGTCGGATGACAGAGGTCAGCTAAGAACCTGTATTCACAGCTCGCCATCTTTAGCTAAAGCTAGTTTTCTGCTACTAAGCGTTCGTTTTTCTCGAAATACAGTCAGTATTCCAGCTCAAACGGCCTTGATTAGCAAAAAACTATCTCTTATCTACATGCACCTTACTTGTGAATATAGGTTCTAAGAGCAGAGTTGTGAAGTCGGATTATTTCCGGCTTTTTTTGTAAAAATACTTGACAGTCATTCGGAGTTGATGTAGAATTGTTTTATAAAAATAATACAAAGAAACAAAGGAGTCCTCTCATGTCTGATAATCGTATGAAATACACAATTGATAGCAATATGCAATTTCCTTTGGTGGAAATTGCCTTAGAGGCTGGAGAGTCGGCTTATATTCAACAGGGGAGCATGGTTTACCATACACCCAGTGTGACCTTAAATACTAAGCTCAATGCCCGCGGTGGTTCAGGATTCGGTAAGTTGCTGGGAGCTATCGGTCGCTCCATGGTGTCGGGTGAGTCTATGTTTATCACCCAGGCTGTATCTAATAGCTATGACGGGAAAATCGCCCTGGCGCCGTCCACACCTGGTCAAGTTATTGCCCTTGAGTTAGGTTCCAAGCAGTACCGCCTTAATGATGGAGCCTTTCTGGCTTTGGATGGTTCTGCTCAATATAAGATGGAACGCCAAAGTGTGGGCCGTGCCTTCTTTGGTGGCCAAGGCGGACTCTTTGTCATGACTACAGAAGGCGAGGGTACACTTTTGGCAAATGCCTTTGGTTCTATCAAGAAGATCGAGCTAACAGGTGGCAGCATCACCATCGATAATGCTCACGTGGTAGCCTGGAGTCGTGACCTCAACTATGATATTCACCTAGAAAACGGCTTCCTTCAGTCTATTGGTACTGGTGAAGGGATTGTCAATACATTCTCAGGTTATGGGGAAATCTATGTACAAAGCCTTAATATCGAGACCTTTGCCAATGTCATCGGTAGTCATTTGACTGTTTCGGGTGGCGACGGAGGTGGCGGTTCCACAACACTTTTAGATGCGATATTTTAACCAGTCGACCAGCTTTGGCTGGTTTTTATCTGCACATTTTTACCACTTACTTGTAAAATCTAACCACTTACTGAAAAGCCCTTGCCTTCACACCATAGCCTGATATAATAGGTATATCAAATGAAAGGGAGGTCTTATGAAAGTTCGGATTGAATTAGATGATAGCTTAGAGCAAGTCGAAGTGATTATCAGAAGTAGCCAACTAGGACCGGAGTTGGAACGCATCCAGCAGGCTTTGCAACAGGTTAGCCGTCCCTCGCTTGTCTTTTACAAAGGAACCAGTGAGTATTTCTTGAAACTAGAAGACCTACTCTTTTTTGAAACCGATGGGACCAAGCTGATGGGACATACTAGAGATGACGCCTATGAAGTCAAGATGAAACTCTATGAACTGGAAGATTGTCTCCCTGCTCATTTTTGCCGGGTTTCCAAGTCAACCATTGCCAATAGCAAGGCCATCTACTCGCTGGACAAGTCCTTTTCAGGAACTAGTCGGATTTCCTTCTATCAGACCCACAAGGAAGTACACGTGTCGCGGCATTATTATCATTTATTAAAAGAAAAGTTACGAGAAGTGAGGTAGAGAGATGAAAAAATATGGTTTAGGGATTGCCCTGCTGGTCCTAGCAGTCTTGGTCCTAGTTAGGGATTCACTGGTTTTGCATTTGGCTCTGCCATTTTGGACAACGGTCTGGTTTGTTTTAACCTTTGTGACTGGTTTTCACCGCTTGGTGAAGCTGGATTGGCTTGCCAGTATCTTTTGTTTTGGTCTAGCTTTTATAGCGGTGAACTCAGTTTATGATTGGGTGGAATTTGGGACCTGGAACATGGTTCTGTCACTTGTCCTGCTCTGCCTTGGCTTGAAACTGATTTTTAAACCCAAGAAGCGCAGACTGGCTCATGGAGTTGGTACAGGAGTGATTGGCGATAAGGGGCGGGAAATAGCTTTTGGCTCCTCTACTCGCTACATTCATGAGGAAAATTTTACCTATGATAGTGTGGAAGTGGCCTTTGGCTCCAGTATGGTTTATTTTGATCAGGCGGTTATTCTGGGAGATAAGGCTGAATTTCATATAGATGCAGCTTTCTCATCAGTTAATCTTTATCTGCCGGCAAATTGGCAGGCGGTCGTGGAGCTAGACAGTTCTATGTCTGCTGTCAATAACTATGCAACTGGTATAGGAGAAAAGATGCTACATATCACAGGAGATATGGCCTTCTCCACTTTGAATATCTATTACACCTAGAGTGAACAGAGAGCAGTCTATTCAGGCTCCTCTGCAGGACAAAGAGTCAGAATATTCCGAAAATTAACCAAAAGAAAGGGATTATCATGAAAAAGATTTTGAAAAATGCTACTTACCTATGGGTACTGACTGCGGATATGTTGTCCAATTTTGGCGATGTGGTTTATTACCTGGCCTTGATGAACTATGTTTTGCTGGTGCCCAACAGTCGTCTGGCTCTGGCAATCGTGACCTTCTCGGAAATCTTCCCTAGCTTTATGGGGCTCTTTACAGGCTATCTGGCAGACAAGACGGTCAACAAAATCGGTACTATCAAGCTGACCCTTCTCTTTCGTGTTCTTCTTTACCTCATCCTCGGATTCTGCATGGGCTTTGAGCCAGCCCTCTGGATTGTCGTGGTGGCTGCAACTTTCAATGTCTTTGCAGACTTCGCTGGCTTCTATGAAAACGGCCTCTATACACCTCTGGGATTACGCGTAGCACCCAAAGAAGAGCGGGAGCAGTACTCGGCCTTTCGCCAGACCGTGACCAGCCTCCTCAACATCGCCTTTCAGGCCCTCTCTGCCCTCTTGGTCGGCCTCCTCTCCTACCAAAACCTGGCCTTTCTCAACGCTGGCACCTTTTTAGCCGCCCTCCTCATCATGCAGCTGCTGACGCCAGTCTTTCGCAAACTCCTGACGGAGCAGCCTTTGAAAATAGTAGAGCAGCCGAGCCAGACTGAGCAAAAAACCAAGAGACCAGGCATTCTAGCTTCCTTCAAGCAAGCCATCGTGGAGCTGCGCAAGATTCCCGAGTTCCGTCTGGTCCTGATTACCAGCCCTCTTATCAATGCCTGCGGAGCTATCCTTTATCCTATTCTGGTCCTCTTGATTAGCGAAGACCCAGGCCTTGTCTTCCTCAATGTTGAAACAACCCTTGCCCTGACCATTTTGATCTTCTTTGTTGGCAATATCTTGGGATCGACCTTGGTCTTTACTCTCTTCAAAAAGACCAGCATGGTGACGCTTGAAGTGGCAGCCACCTTCTCTCTACTTGGTGTGTTTGTCGGAATGCTACTACATCAGTTACCTATCATTTTCTTCTTCCTTACTACAATGGGAATTAGCTTTGGTGCCAGCGGTCCTAAGTTTAATGCCAAGTTTGTCAACTCCATGCCAGAGGAGCAACTGGCAACTATCGGCGGTGCAGTATCGACCTACTTTATGCTGGGTCAGGCCTTTGTCCGACTACTTGTTTCAGGTTTGGTCTTGGTATTGGCTGTCGATCAGATTAGCGGTCTTTTCCTAACAGCTACTGGTTTGTTAGTCCTCTATGTCCTCTACTGGCTGGCACGCAACCAAAAAACACCTCAAAATCAGTCTGCTTAGGCTGATTTTTCTGTTATCTGCGGGGCATCTATGCTATAATGTTCTTGATTGAAATTTTACAGGAGAGAAACATGACTAAACCAATTCGCGTGCGTTACGCACCAAGTCCAACGGGACTTTTGCATATCGGAAATGCTCGTACAGCATTGTTTAACTATCTTTTTGCCCGTCATCATGGCGGTACTTTCCTTATTCGTATCGAGGACACAGACCGCAAACGCCATGTGGAAGACGGAGAGCGTTCTCAGCTGGAAAACCTGCGTTGGTTGGGTATTGACTGGGATGAGAGTCCAGAAACCCATGAGCAATACCGCCAGTCTGAGCGTTTGGATATTTACCAGAAGTATGTCGATGAGCTCTTGGCTTCAGGAAAGGCCTACAAGTCTTACGTGACCGAAGAAGAGTTGGCGGCGGAGCGTGAGCGTCAGGAAGCTGCAGGTGAAACACCTCGCTATATCAATGAATACCTGGGCATGTCTGAGGATGAAAAAACTGCCTATATCGCAGAGCGTGAGGCGGCTGGCATTGTCCCAACTGTACGCTTGGCTGTCAATGAAGCTGGTATCTACAAGTGGAATGACATGGTTAAGGGTCAAATCGAGTTCGAAGGTGGCAACATTGGTGGTGACTGGGTTATCCAGAAACGTGACGGTTACCCAACCTATAACTTTGCGGTGGTGATCGATGATCATCTGATGGAAATCTCGCACGTTATCCGCGGAGATGACCATATCGCCAACACACCTAAGCAACTCATGGTCTATGAAGCACTAGGCTGGGAAGCTCCAGAATTTGCCCACATGACCTTGATTATCAACTCTGCAACGGGTAAAAAGTTGTCCAAACGTGACACCAATACTCTTGCCTTTATCGAAGATTACCGCAAAAAAGGCTATCTGCCAGAAGCTGTTTTCAACTTTATCACGCTTTTGGGTTGGACTCCTGGTGGTGAGGAAGAAATCTTCTCCAAAGAGGAGATTATCCAACTCTTTGACGAAAAACGCCTCAGCAAGTCTCCTGCTTCCTTTGATCCGAAAAAGTTGGCTTGGATGGGCAATGAATACATCAAAAAAGCTGATTTGGAGACCATTTTCAACCTTGCTAAACCATTCTTGGAAGAGGCTGGTCGCTTGACAGACAAGGCAGAAAAATTGGTGGAACTTTACAAGCCACAAATGTCATCTGCGGATGAAATTGTTGGTTTGACAGACCTTTTCTTCTCTGATTTCCCAGAATTGACAGACGAGGAAAAAGAAGTCATGGCAGGCGAAACGGTACCGACGGTTCTCAATGCCCTCAAGGAAAAATTGGAAGCCATGACGGACGAAGATTTCCAACCAGATAATATCTTCCCGCAAATCAAGGCTGTTCAAAAAGAAACAGGTATCAAGGGCAAAAACCTCTTCATGCCAATCCGTATCGCTGTCTCAGGCGAAATGCACGGACCAGAGTTGCCAAACACCATTTACCTGCTCGGCCGTGAAAAATCTATCCAACATATCGATAATATGTTGAAGAGTTTGTAAGATAAATAATCCCCACTGTCATATGGCGGTGGGGATTTATCTGTTAGGGGAATTTAGCTTTCTAAAAACAATCTCTCCACATAGTCTTTATGCCTTGGAATGACTAGCTCTGTTTCCAGGAAATTTTTCAAATTTTCTTGTGAGACCCAGATGTAGTTGCTGGTTTCATCCGTTTGGAGTTGGATGGTCGATTTGTCCCAATTGGTTTCGGCCCAGTAGCAGTGGAAAATGCACTGGTCATCATGGGCGATAAAGTGTGTATGGTGGCGGAGTTGGTCAGCTGTCAGCTCAATGCCTGTCTCCTCGCGGACTTCGCGTAATATGGCCTGCTCTGCTATTTCCCCAAACAAGGCCGAGCCTCCTGCTGTTGCTTCATAATAGTCAGGGTAGGAGGGCTTGGTGCTGTCGCGTTTCATGAAGAGAGTGCTGCCGTCGTGGTGGCGGATGATACATTCGACGACCAGGTGGTAGAGGCCGTGGGGAATGGATTCTCCGCGAGTGAGGGTGTGGTCGGTCAAGTAACCGTCGGCTGTGTAGGCGTTCCAGATTTCCATAGCTTGCTCCTTTTCTATCCTTCTATTATAGCATAGGAAGTTTTTCTGTGAGCTTGTACGGACAAGTGTGTGGTATAATGGGCTGACGAAAGTAAAGGAGAAATTTATGCAGCCTATTATTCCTCATCTCTGGTATGACACAGAGGCAAAAGAAGCGGTGGCTTTTTATGTGGACCTCTTCGGTGGCAATGTTGACTGGACCTACACCATTACGGATACGCCTTCGGGTGATTCTGATTTGATTCAGTTTCAACTGGGCGATATGACCTTGGCGGCTATTAGTGCGGGTCCATACTTTAAGCTCAATGAGTCCATGTCCCTCATGGTCAATGTAGCCAACAAGGATGAAGTGGCACGTTTGTACCAAGCCTTGTCAGAAGGTGGTCGTATTCTCATGCCTTTGGGAGGATATCCCTTCAGCCCTTACTATGTCTGGTTGGAAGACCGCTTTGGTCTGTCTTGGCAACTGTCTTATGCACCGGACTTGGACAAGCCTTATCAGTTTGACATCTGCCTGCTCTTCTCTCAGGATCAGGTTGGTTTGGCCCAGCCTATGTTGGACTACTACAAGGACAAGCTCCCTCAGGCTAGTGTCGGTCAACTTTCCTACTACGGTGAAGGGGAGGCTGCTGTTGAGGCTGCCAAACTGAACTATGCAGAACTTCTCGTCGGTGGGCAAAAAATCATCGTCATGGACCACGGCTACGGTGGCGAAGCTTCATTCAACGAAGCCTTCTCGCTCATGGTCTATGTGGATAGTCAGGACGAACTCAATTTCTATTATGACCTCCTGTCAGCAGTGCCAGAGGCGGAAATGTGCGGTTGGGTCAAGGACCAGTTCGGTATTTCTTGGCAGATTGTACCGCGGATTTTGATGGAAGCATACGATACGGCTAGCCCAGAAACTGTCAAGGCTGTTAATGATGCAGTGTTGACCATGAAACGTCTAGATTTCGCAACTATTCAAACGATATTAAATTAGTCAAGATTGGCAGGAACTGGATAGCAGTTTCTGTTTTTTCTATTAGACAAGAATGAATGAATTGGCTCGGTTTTTGGTATAATGAAAGAAAGTAGAGGGGAGACCACATGAAAGCAATAGAAAGACGAAAGCACATTTTATCACTTTTACAGGAAACATCTCAACCACTTTCAGCGAATTACCTAGCAAAAGAATTTGGAGTGAGCCGTCAGGTGATTGTGGGAGATATAGCCTTGCTTCGAGCAGAGGGGGATCTGGTTTTGGCGACTCCGAGAGGCTACCTACTGCAGTCTTCTCTGGCGCCTCTTGAAGGTGCTTATATTCGTAAAATAGCTTGTCAACATGGACCAGAAGATGTTGAAAAAGAGTTGACTATCCTATTAGAGGGAGGAGCTCAAATCCTTGATGTCGAAATTGAACATCCTATTTACGGTCTATTATCTGGCAAACTAAATATTACCAGTTTTGAAGATCGGGACCGTTTTTTAGATGATTTGAGTCATTATAAAGGAGTACTATTGAGTAATTTAACAGAAGGAGTTCATACTCATACTGTCTCATTTCCCTCGGTTCAAGCCTACCAAGAACTTTCTTTGGTATTAAAGGCTGCAGGAATTTTGCTAGAAAATCAATAAAACATTACAGGTGTCTTGACACCTGTAATGTTTTGGTTTATAATCGAACCTATAGAAAGAGAGGTTCCTTATGTCCCAATTAACACTATCATCTAAAAGTTCCGTCAAGCAGCTTTCCATTAGTGCGATTCTTACTGCATTTGCTATTTTGATTCCATTGATAATGCCGATTAAAATTGTTATTGGACCAGCATCTTATACACTTGCTAGTCATATTCCGTTGTTTATTGCAATGTTTATTTCACCAGCAACGGCCATATTGGTAGCATTGGGCTCCAGTCTAGGCTTCTTTTTAGCAGGATTTCCTATTGTCATCGTATTTCGTGCATTAACCCACTTGATTTTTCTTACTCTGGGAGCTTTTATAATAAAACGATTTCCAAGTTTTATAGACACTAAGCGTTTCTTCCTATTAGGGATTGGTCTCAATCTACTTCATGGCTTAGGGGAGTATATTGTGGTCATGGCCCTGACTTCGGGCGGGCAGACTTCAGATACTTATTGGATGACTATGCTTGGCTTAGTTGGTCTAGGTTCTGCACTTCATGGATTACTCGATTTTAGTTTGGCATATTATTTTTGGAAAATCTTGAAAGAACGGAAAATTTATCAACCTTAATGTGAGTTGAGATAAAATATAGTCTAGAAGTCGGAGAAAAGTCTCTGGCTTTTTCTTGTTTTTTCTGTAAATGTACGAGATTTATTCAATTTTTTTAAAAAATGTGTATAAATATGTTGCAAAAAGTATAAATATACACTATAATAGTCACTAAGTTTTATTTGCTAATTTAAATAGAAATGAGAATGATTATGACGAAAGAAAAATTAATCCTAGCCTATTCAGGTGGTTTGGATACTTCGGTTGCTATTGCATGGTTGAAGAAGGATTATGATGTTGTCGCTGTCTGCATGGACGTGGGTGAGGGTAAGGATTTGGAATTTATCCATGACAAGGCCTTGTCGATCGGTGCGGTTGAGTCCCATGTTATCGATGTTAAGGAAGAGTTTGCCTATGACTACGTGCTTCCTGCCCTCCAAGCTCAAGCCTACTATGAGCAAAAATACCCATTGGTATCCGCTCTCAGCCGTCCTTTGATTTCTAAAAAACTGGTTGAAATTGCCCACCAGACTGGCGCGACGACTATTGCCCACGGTTGTACCGGTAAGGGAAATGACCAGGTTCGTTTTGAGGTGGCAATCGCTGCCCTGGATCCAAACTTGAAGGTTGTGGCTCCGGTTCGTGAATGGCACTGGTCTCGTGAGGAAGAGATTATCTTTGCCAAGGAAAATGGTGTGCCGGTTCCAGCTAATTTGGACAGCCCTTACTCAATCGACCAAAACCTTTGGGGTCGTGCCAATGAGTGTGGTGTCTTGGAAAATCCATGGAACGAGGCGCCAGAAGATGCATTCGGTATCACGACTGCTCCAGAAAAGGCACCAGATACGCCTGAATATGTCGAAATCGAATTTAAGTCTGGTGTACCTGTTGCCGTCAATGGAGAAGAGCTGAGCCTGGCTAATTTGATTCAGAAACTCAATGTGATTGCGGGTGCCCATGGTGTTGGTCGTATCGACCACGTTGAGAACCGTTTGGTGGGTATCAAGTCGCGTGAAATCTACGAGTGCCCAGGTGCCATTACCCTCTTGACAGCTCATAAGGAAATTGAAGATTTGACCCTGGTTCGTGAAGTAGCTCACTTCAAACCAATCATTTCCAATGAATTGTCAAACTTGATTTATAACGGTTTGTGGTTCAATCCAGCGACAGATGCTTTGAAGGCTTACTTGAAACAAACCCAGTCAGTGGTAAACGGTACTGCCAAGGTAAAATTGTTCAAGGGTACAGCTCAAGTCGTTGCTAGAAAATCACCAAACTCACTCTATGATGAAAATCTTGCAACCTACACAAGTGCAGATACCTTTGACCAGGCAGCAGCAGTCGGCTTTATCAAGCTCTGGGGCTTGCCAACCAAGGTAAATGCGGAAGTACATCACCAAAACCAATAGGAGATTTTGATGGAAAAGAAATTATGGGGCGGTCGTTTTGAGGCCAGCTTGGAGGCCTGGGTGGAGGAATTTGGTGCCTCTATCCGCTTCGACCAGAAACTAGCCAAGTTTGATATTCAAGGATCCATTGCCCATGTGACCATGCTGGGTCAGACAGGTATCATTGAGCAGTCTGAAGCAGACACTATCAAGGCTGGTCTGGAAGAGCTCTTGGCTGAGTATGAGACTGGTCAGCTGGAATTCGACGTGACCAACGAAGACATCCACATGAACATGGAATCGCTCTTGACGGAAAAAATCGGTCCAGTGGCTGGCAAGCTCCACACGGCTCGTTCACGGAATGACCAGGTCGCGACAGACATGCACCTCTATCTCAAGGACAAGCTCCATGAGGTGATTGAGAAATTGGCCAATCTACGTCAGGTCTTGGTCCATTTGGCTGAGGAACATGTGGAGACCATTATGCCGGGCTATACGCACTTGCAGCATGCCCAACCCATTTCTTTTGGTCACCATCTCATGGCCTACTATCAAATGTTCACCCGTGACAGCGAGCGCTTTACTTTCAATATCCAGCATGCGGACATGTCACCGCTGGGCGCAGCGGCCCTTGCAGGAACTACTTTCCCCATTGACCGTCAACTGACTTCTGATTTGATGGGCTTTGCCAAACCTTACAGCAATTCATTAGATGCGGTGTCTGACCGTGATTTCATCTTGGAATTTTTGTCTAATAGCTCTATTCTCATGATGCATGCTTCTCGTCTATGCGAGGAAATCATCAACTGGTGTTCCCACGAGTACCAATTTGTCACCCTATCGGACACCTTCTCAACAGGTTCCTCTATCATGCCGCAGAAGAAAAATCCTGATATGGCAGAGTTGATCAGAGGAAAATCGGGTCGGGTAGTGGGCAATTTGGTTGGTTTACTGACCGTCATGAAGGCTCTGCCATTGGCCTACAACAAAGACCTCCAGGAAGATAAAGAGGGCATGTTTGACACGGCGGAGACCATTACAGTTGCCATTGACATACTGGCCGGTATGCTGGAATCTATGACCGTTCACAAGGATAGAATGGCTGTTTCAACCGAGAAAGACTTCTCCAATGCGACTGAGTTGGCAGACTACTTGGCCAGCAAGGGAATGCCTTTCCGCCAGGCCCATGAAGTGGTCGGCAAGCTAGTCTTGGAATGCACCAAGGCTGGTCACTACTTGCAGGATATTCCGCTGGAACGTTACCAAGAAGTGACGGACTTGATTGAGGAGGACATCTACCAGGCCCTGCAATCTCGTACAGCGGTGGAACGCAGAACCTCACTGGGTGGGACAGGATTTGAGTCAGTTCAACACCAAATTCAGCAAGCGACAGTGGAATTAAACCCAGATAAATAATGAAAAATGCCTCTAAACGTGATGTTTATTGGCTTTTTTGAATTTTATGGTATAATAGAGGTAATTTTGAAAGATGGAGTGACAGTTTGAGAAAAAGCTACCGTGTCAAGCGCGAACGAGATTTCAATGATATTTTTTCCAAGGGACACAATGTTGCCAATCGACGCTTTGTGGTCTACCGTTTGGCCAATCAAAAAGAGCATTTCCGTGTAGGTTTATCTGTCAGCAAGAAGTTAGGAAATGCCGTCACACGCAATAAAATCAAGCGTCGCCTGCGGCATGTTCTGCTTGAATTGAAAGAGGATATACAGGCAGAGGATTTTGTCATCATTGCCCGTAAGGGTGTGGAGGAATTGACCTACCAAGAAATCAGGAAGAATCTGCTCCATGTTTTGAAACTTGCGAAACTCTACCAGGAAGGTGTTGAGATTGAAAAAGAAAATTAAATGGGCGGGCCTCTTGACCCTGTCCCTTGTCGTATTAGCGGCCTGTGGAAATCAAGCCAGCAACCAATCTTCGGGTGTCTGGGATTCACTCATTGAGTGGTTTGCCAGCATCATCCAATTCTTGTCTATCAATGGTCATATCGGTATTGGGATTATCCTTTTCACTATCTTGATTCGGACCTTATTGTTGCCACTCTTTCAGATTCAGGCAAAATCCTCTCGCAAGATGCAGGAAATTCAGCCGCAGCTGAGAGAGTTGCAGGAACGCTATCCAGGCAAAGATATGGAAAGCCGCCAATTATTGGCTGAAGCGACCCAGCGTCTTTACAAAGAAAACGGCGTCAGCATGGGGTCATCCTTTATACCGCTTTTGATCCAGATGCCCATTCTTTTGGCTCTTTTCCAAGCCCTGACTAAGGTGGATGCTCTCAAGGTTGGCCAGTTTCTCTGGATGAACTTGGGTCAGCCGGACCCGTACTTTATTTTGCCGATTCTGGCTGCGGTCTTCACCTTCCTTAGTACCTGGTTGACCAATAAGGCTGCGCCAGAGAAAAATGGTGCTCTGACCGTGATGATGTACGTCATGCCGTTTCTCATTTTCTTCTTTGCGGTGACGTCAGCTAGCGGGGTTGCCCTTTATTGGACCGTGTCCAACGCCTACCAAGTCGTTCAAACCTTGATTTTCAATAATCCTTTTAAAATCATAGCAGAGCGTCAAGCTAAGATTGATGCAGAGAAAGCGCGCCAGGCTAAAATCAGGAAAGCTCAGAAAAAAGCCCAGAAAAAGAAATAGGATAGTAGGAGAGAAAAGATGAAATTTACAGGTGCAAATGTTGAAGAAGCCATCCAAAATGGTTTGGCAGAATTAAATATCCCTCGTAAGAAGGCACATATTACTGTCGTTGCTCGTGAGAAAAAAGGTTTCCTTGGTTTTGGTAAGAAACCAGCGGTCGTCGATATTGATGTTATCAATGAAACAACGGTTGTCAAGGCTAACCAGAAGGCTGTTCGTGGCGTTCCAGATGAAATCAACGAGCAAAACGAGCCAGTGAAAAGCGTATCAGAAGCGACGATTGACCTTGGTAAGGTTGTTGCCGCTGTTAAGGAATACGAAAAGTCTGGTGAGGTCTTAGAGGATGATATCAAGGCTCAGATTCTGAAAAATGAAAAAGAAGCGACTACGATTTTAGAAGAAACAGGTCGTATCGAAATTTTGCCAGAAGAACTCCTGCAACCGGCCACTGCAGAAGAGACAATTGAAGAAGTTGTTGAAACTCCTGAGGCTACTGAGGAGACAGAGCCTGTTTCAAAATCGGAAGAGTTTTCCGACTTAGACATTAAAATCGAGTACCAGCATGACATTGAGCAGGTGGTGGCAGAAGTATCAGCTTACGTGCAGGAAATCTTGGATGACATGGACGTTGAGGCACGGATCGAGACCAGCCATAACCGCCGTACCATCAACATTCAGGTTGATACAAATGAGCCTGGTCGCGTAATCGGCTACCACGGCAAGGTCTTGAAGGCGTTGCAATTGTTGGCGCAGAACTTCCTCTACAACCGCTATGAGCGCAATTTCTACATCAATATCAACGTTAATGACTATGTGGAACATCGTGCAGAAGTCTTGCAAGGCTACGCTCAAAAATTGGCGGAGCGGGTCCTGGCAGAACAAGAGGCCTATCACACAGATCCGATGTCTAGCAGTGAGCGCAAGATTATCCACCGGATTATTTCCAAAATGGACGGCTTGACCAGCTATTCTGAAGGTAGCGAGCCTAACCGCTATGTGGTCGTGGACATTGAAGGACACAACGATTAAAAGAGGTTTAGCCTCTTTTTTTCACACTCCTTACTGAAAATAGGTCAAAATGCCTTGACAAACAGTCAGAATTCTTATAAAATAGTTTGGTATGTTTAGTAACTGATCAAAACTAGCCGGCTAAACGAATACAAGAATCTAAGAGGAGGTATTCATCGTGAAACGTACTTTTCAACCAAGTAAAATCCGTCGTGCTCGTAAACACGGATTCCGTAACCGTATGTCAACCAAAAACGGCCGTCGTGTCTTAGCAGCTCGTCGTCGTAAAGGACGCAAAGTGCTTGCAGTGGCATAAGAAGACGAATGTAAAACCAGCAGAAACTCGAGTCTGCTGGTTTTTTCTTTTTTAATAATAAACAGATAGGTGAGATGGAAGGACCGAGATACGAATAGGAAGACTATCTCCCTCGTCTCCATCAATGTTGATTTGTAGGTCCCCATCGAGAAGTTTGATTTCCCCTTCCTTGAAGGTTTCATAACCCAGGCTATTACTTTCTTCTGTGACGCCGCCCATCAGCTGAGGAATGGCAGATACCGTATTTAAGAAGTGGCTATCTTTCAGATAGAGCAGGTGTAAAAGGCCGTCATCTACCTTGGCATCTGGAAGAAGGGTTTCAAACCCACCAATGGAATTAGTTAGCCCAATCAGGATGGTTGTCGAGGCAATTTCCTTAGTCTCGCCGTCTAATTGAATCTGAAACTCATAGAGTTGGTTGTTTATCAATTCCTTGAAGCCATTGATGAAATAGGCCATCTTCCCATAGCGGGTTTTCTCATCTGGATCAACATTATTGATAGCTTGTGGAATAGCGCCGATTGCCACGACATTCATAAAGTAGCTATCGTTGACCTGGCCAATATCAAGAGGGCGCTTACGGTTTGGATCAAATTGTTTAATAGCTTGCGCTGGATCAAGGGGAATTCCCAAGGCTCGCGCTAAGTCGTTGACCGTACCTAGTGGGAAAAATCCAAAATTCGGTCGATATTCTTCCTTAGCCAGACCACTGATGCCCTCGTTAACTGTCCCATCTCCGCCCATGACAAAGACACTGTCAAAACCTTCTTGTGCAGCCTCCTTGACGAATTGGCAAGCATCTCCGCCTTTTTGAGTTTCTTTTATAAGGACTTGGTTAAAATATTCCTCCAATTTGACCTGGGCCAAGTCTCTAAACTCCAGGGCACGTTCCCCACCAGAACTAGGATTCACTACTAATAAAGCTTTTTTCATGCGAATCTCCTTTCAAAATACAACTTACCTCTATATTATAAGGTATTTAGGCTGTGATTGCAAAAGGAAGCTCCTTGTCACGTGAATTCAATATATCAAAAAACAATTAAAAGTGATATACTAGGATATTATAAGGAGGGATCGATATGGTAACAAAAGAAGAAGCAGTCCAATTGTTACAGGACATGATACAGATTAATACAGAAAATGACAATGAAGAAGAACTGGCTCGCTATATTCAAGAGTTTTTATCTGCTCATGGCATCGAGAGCGAGTTAGTGGAATTTGCGCCAAGACGTGCCAGTTTAGTAGCGGAAATTTCAAATGGGCCTGGGAAAAAATTGGGTCTAACTGGTCATTTGGATGTTGTCAGTGCTGGAAATGCCGAGGATTGGACCCATTCTCCTTTTTCAGGTTTCGTTGATGAAAACAAGATTCTTTGGGGACGGGGAGCTTCAGATATGAAGTCGGGTCTTGCTGCTCTTGTTCTGGCTATGGTTGCCCTCCATGAATCACAAGACTATTCAGGGACCATTCGATTGTTGGCGACTGTTGGTGAAGAAGTTGGAGAATATGGTTCCAAGCAGCTAACGAAGCTGGGCTATGTGGATGATTTAGATGGTATGCTAATTGGAGAACCTTGTAATATTGGGATTATTTATGCTCATAAAGGCTCGTTGAACTACAAGGTCACTTCCAAGGGTACGGCAGCCCATTCTTCCATGCCAGAACTCGGGAACAATGCCATTGAGCACCTCAATCATGCTATGCTGAAGATATCAGAAGCTATTGCACAAGAAGCAACAAAGCATACTGATCCAGAGTTGGGTCAAACCTTTCATAATATTACGGTGGTAACAGGGGGGCAACAGGTGAATTCTATTCCCGATTGGGCAAGTTTTGAAGCTAATGCCAGGACAATCCCTGCTTTTGATAACCAAGACGTAATTCGAACAGTCAAGGAAGTGATTGAAGAGCTGAATGAGCAAGAAGGATTTGATTTAAGTATAGAGGTGACTGCTGATCAAAAACCAGTTGTTAGTGATAAGAATTCTCCACTCATTCAGTCTATTTTGAAAGTACAGCAGCAGTTTCCTAGTTTACAGGTTCCTGCCCAGTTGAAGCAGATGGAAGAGGTTTTAGGAGGTGACCTGTCAGGACAAAACGATCTGCCAACCACCTTAGTCCCTCTAGCGGTATCGGGAACAACCGATGCAGCCCAATTTACTCTGTCGGAGAAAACGTTTGACGTGGCCGTCTATGGCCCAGGCATTCCCATGCTCAATCACAAGATTGATGAACGTTTACCGGTGGAGCAGTACTGGGATTTTATTGCGATTTATCAAGCCATTCTATCTGACTATCTTTCATAATTGGAATGTTTGCCGGATACTGATGAAAGATAAAACTGTTATCGGGGTCATCTGTTTATACTCTATTCAAAAATATAATATACTAGAGACAGAAAAGATCTCACAGGATTTAAGGACGGCCAGCTTGAAGAATGACCATAAAAGAAAGCATCGGACAGGGTTCGGTGCTTTTTCTCAGCCAAATACAGAGGTGGCTTATGGTATAATGGTAGAAAAGAAAGAGAAGTATGATGATAGAAATTTTTGATACACACACCCACCTCAACGTAGAGCAGTTTGACGGTCGGGTTCAAGAGGAATTAGATTTTGCCAAGGAAATGGGGGTCACCCTCCACAATTTGGTCGGTTTTGACCGAGCAACCATTGACAAGGCTATGGAGCTTGCTGACCAGCACCCTGAAATTTATCTGACATTGGGCTGGCATCCGACAGAGGCTGGCACCTATGATGAGGAAGTAGAAAGCTACTTGCTTGAGGCACTCAAACATCCCAAGGTCATTGCCCTGGGGGAGATTGGGCTGGACTACTATTGGATGACGGCGGATAAGGAAACCCAGGCTCGTGTTTTCAAGCGACAGATGGAGCTGGCCAAGCAGTTGGACTTACCCTTTGTGGTTCATACTCGCGACGCTCTGGAAGATACTTACCAGATCATCAGGGAAGTCGGTGTCGGTCCACGCGGAGGCATCATGCATTCCTTCTCTGGCACTCTGGAGGAGGCTCAAGCTTTCATGGACCTGGGTATGCACATCTCATTCTCGGGAGTGGTGACCTTCAAGAAAGCTGTCGAACTTCAGGAAGCGGCGCAAGCATTGCCCCTAGAAAAAATCCTGGTCGAGACGGATGCGCCTTACCTGGCGCCTGTTCCCAAGCGTGGTCGGGAAAATCGCACTGGCTACACCAGATATGTGGTGGATATGCTGGCCCAGCTTCGCAACCAGTCGGTCGAAGAGGTGGCGCAAGCGACCTACGAGAATGCAAGGAGCTTGTTCAGAATTGACACAGAAAATTAAGATACAAGAAGTCCTCGTTGTCGAGGGAAAGGACGATACGGCAAACTTGAAGCGGTTTTATGAGGTGGATACCTACGAAACCAGAGGCTCTGCCATATCAGACGATGATTTGGAACGCATCGAGAAACTCCATGACCTGCGTGGCGTCATTGTCTTTACTGACCCAGACTACAATGGGGAGCGGATTCGGAAGATCATTATGCAGGCCATTCCTACGGTCAAACACGCTTTTTTACAGCGGGACGAGGCTACCCCCAAGTCCAAAACAAAAGGGCGGTCCTTGGGCATTGAGCACGCTAGCTTTGAAGACTTAGAAAAGGCCCTAGCAGGCGTGCGTGGTTACTATGATGATGAAAATAACTTTGACATTACCAAGTCTGACCTCATGCGATTGGGGCTTCTCATGGGGGCGGATAGTCGTAGACGCAGAGAATATCTGGGCGAACAGCTCAGAATTGGCTATTGTAATGGCAAGCAACTCCTCAAACGATTGGAATTGTTTGGGATAAGTCTGGCGGAAGTTGAGGAGGCTATGGGAAGCTATCATGGATAGGGTCTACGCTGTTAAGTGCTTGGTTAAAAACGAGTTTGAGTCTTCCTACGAGAATTACTCGTCCTATGAAGAAGTGACCTACTTGCTGCCGGCTGATGTCCTTGTTTGGGAGGATGAGCAGGTTAACACGGAAGCGCTACTTGACTATTTGCGTGATCTGGTCGAAGATGGCTATATCAATGCGGATGGTATTTGGAAGCAGAGCCGTTTGTTTCATATTGCCGGTGTGCAAGAAATGGACGACAGGGTAGAGTTTGATGGACCAGCTGTAGAAGTTTATCGTTGGTTTTACACTTTTGAACGTCCAGTTACTGGGGAAGAATTTTTGAATCTCTATTATTTTGATGATCTGGGGAGATAGGGCAATGTCTAGACTAGAACAAGTCATCCTAACCAATATGTGCATGATTACAGACGGTCAGCGGGTGTTGGTCCAGGAACGAAAGTCAGCAAAGTGGCCGGGCGTCACGTTTCCGGGTGGCCATGTCGAACGTGGCGAGAGTATTATTTCCTCTGTCGTCCGCGAGGTCAAAGAAGAAACGGGCTTGACTGTCTCCAATCTCGA
This sequence comes from Streptococcus sp. P25B114, assembly GCF_053010325.1. NCBI lineage: Bacteria > Bacillati > Bacillota > Bacilli > Lactobacillales > Streptococcaceae > Streptococcus > Streptococcus sp. P25B114. The sequence continues at coordinate 19,109 of NZ_JBRKNW010000008.1, forward strand.
ACTCTGTGGGATTCAAAACTGGACGGATCCTACTGACCAGTATCGCTATCTGGTATTTTGCTACAAAACCAACCAGTATTCAGGTGTTCTCCAATCTTCTGATGAGGGAGAAGTCTTTTGGATTGATCGTGCAGACCTGAAGAACGTTCAGCTGGCAGACGGTTTTGAAGCTATGTTGGAAATCTTTGAACAGCCACAGCTGACGGAGAATTTTTTCTGGTTTGAAGACGGTGAGTGGAAGGTGGAGAATCGATAATGAAAAATAGCTGGAAATGGCAGTTGCTGTGAGGGAGTTGAGTCTTATTTCAGAATTGAGTGAGATGTTAAATCTGGAGGATGGAAGATGGGATTATTTGATTTTTGGAAAAAGAATAAAGATGAGATGACAGAAGTGACAACAGCTGCCCAGCAGCCAGTTGCTTTTGGTGTAGAAGCAGTCTTTAACTTGCAAGATTCTGAGAGTGTCATATTAGCAGGTCAGGCTTACGGTACAATAAAGGTTGGTGATAGGCTTACTTTTGTTAAGGGCAGCCGGGAACATACTGTACTAATCAAGGGGATTGAGAAATCTCAAATTTCTATGCAAGTCTTGAACAATCAAAAAGGTAGCTTGAGAGTAGCTCTGCCTGATAAAGAGTTTGCCAAAACAGGGTTAGTCCTGTATAATGCTGTTGCTAGCGTTGACTTTAAAGAAGAAGCTTATCTCAGAGCGTTAGCTGATGGTTTTATTGGCTTTCAAGAGGCAATTTTAAAACCCGAGGATATTCAGAAAGCCAGCTTAGCTGATGTTGCTGAATTGGTAGGGCTATTTATTGATTACTGTAGAAGAAACGACAAACTTTTCTCAGCAGAGGAAATTGACGAGAATCTTCAAAAAATCAAAACATTGAAAGATATTGTCAGAGACAAACTTTTAGTAGCTGATAGGATCTATGTTCTCCAATCGACACGAACCGGAGAAGCTCACCTCCATTCTGAAACCTTCCAAAGAGAAGATGGCTCATTCCTTTGTACAGATCCGTTGATACAGATTGTAGATGAGGAACGCTACGACTATGTAATGACAAAATTAACAGAAGCTAAACGGACTGATGTGACTTTACGAAAGGTTGAAAAAGGGGAAGATGGTGAAGGAATTACCAACGCTTTAGGAACTGAATTTTACCTAAATGGAGCACTTGGAGTTTTTATTGAGTCCAAAGATACAGTAGTCTGGGCGAAAGAGTTGGTTCCAAAACCCGATTTTAGTGGAATTCCAGAAATTCAAGTACCAATTACTAACCCAGATTTGGTTCGTTGGATGTTGCTTATGGGACAAATAGGTCATCCAGAAACAGATGAAGCTAAGCAAATTTTTCAGTTGTACTATGGTTTTATGGCTAGGGAATTGATGGGTGCCAAGTTGCTAATCCCAATGAAGGGTAATCTTATCCACGATGCTGTTGATGCAGATGGGAAAACGGTATTGAAAGAGAAATCTACCATGTCCTTTCCAGTTCGTGAAGGGAAATACAAAGATGGCCGGACAACGCTTCAAGTCTTTACAGACTGGAAACGATTGCGAATGGTATTTGATGATGAATGGAATGGGATGATAACGACGGTTGATGATTTTATTGAGCAGCACGATTTTGCTATCAATGCTACACAATACCTAGATGCTGGTATGTATATTAGCAAAAGTGCCTATGATGACATGAAAAAGATATGGGGCGATAAGCCAATTGATCCCATTAAACTCAAAATGAAACAGATGAATGAGAAGAAACACACATGAGAATCGCAGACAAAAACGTTACTCGTGCCGTCCTTGAACGCCACGGGTTTACCTTTAAGAAATCCTTCGGTCAGAACTTTTTGACCGATACCAATATTTTACAGAAGATTGTAGATACGGCGGAGATTGACCGAAATGTCAATGTCATCGAAATCGGTCCTGGAATCGGGGCCTTGACCGAGTTTTTGGCGGAGAGTGCCGCCGAAGTCATGGCCTTTGAAATTGACGACCGCCTGATTCCGATTTTGGCGGATACCTTGGGCCGCTTTTATAATGTGACCGTGGTCAACCAAGACATCCTGAAGACCGACCTGCAGACCCAGATTCAGAATTTCAAAAATCCTGACCTGCCCATCAAGGTTGTGGCCAATCTGCCTTACTACATCACCACACCCATCCTCATGCACCTGATTGAGAGCAAGATTCCCTTCAGCGAGTTCGTGGTCATGATGCAGCGGGAGGTGGCCGACCGCATTTCTGCCGAGCCAAACACCAAGGCTTACGGTAGCCTGTCCATTGCGGTCCAGTACTACATGACTGCCAAGGTGGCCTTCATCGTGCCTCGCACCGTCTTTGTGCCCGCACCAAACGTGGATTCCGCCATTCTCAAAATGGTCCGCCGTGACCAACCCCTGGTGAGCGTCAAGGATGAAGAATTCTTCTTCCGGGTGTCCAAGGCCAGCTTTGTGCACCGCCGCAAGACCCTGTGGAACAACTTGACCAACCATTTCGGCAAGTCCGAAGAGGTCAAGGACAAGCTGACGCAGGCACTTGGCATGGCAGAGCTAGAAGCCAGTGTCCGTGGAGAAGCTCTTTCCATGGCTGACTTCGCGCGCCTGTCTGACAGCCTACAAGAAGTCGGTTTATAAGCAAGTATTGATTGCGGAGAAATCTGCAATCAATATTTATTTTAATGGAAAATTTTTTTCTGTTTGCCTTGTTCGTTGACAGTGGGTGGAAAGCTTGCTATACTGAAAAGTGACTAACTTTTGAAAAATATTGTCTGCAAATTGGCAGAATATTTACAAAAACAAGAGAGGATTTCCCTCTTTTTTTATGAAGGTATCGATATGTTAAAAACTATGCTGAAAAAGCATCCCCATTTAGTAGCCCTGGGCCTATTTGTGGGCTTTTCTTTATTATTATTGGTTCCCCACTTGCTCACTAAGGGCATGGTGACAGGTGCGGACTTGATTTTCCACTACAATCGTTTCTATGATGCGGCTATGCAGATGAAGGAGGGGAATTTCTCCTATATCATCAGTTTGTATGGCTACCAGCAGTCAGGACGGATTGTCAATGCTCTCTATGGACCTTATTTTGCCTATTTACAGGGGGCGCTAGTTCTTTTAAGTGGGACCTGGTTCCGCTATCAGATTTTATCCAATCTTTTCTTGGGAACTCTGAGTGCAACCTCCCTCTATTTCCTCATGCGTGAGGTCAAGGTCAAATATACTCATTCCATTCTCTTATCTATGTTCTTTGTGACGACCTACTCCATTCAGTATTGGTGGGCAACCCAAGGATTTACCAGCTGGGGAGTGGCTCTTTTTCCGCTTTGTTTAATCCCTGCAGTCCGTTTCTTGCAGACAAAAAAAGTCCCCATTTTCCTTATGGCAGGTGCAGTAGGGATTATGTTACAGGTCCATATGCTATCGACCTTATTCTTGGTCATTGCCTATGGCATTCTCTTTTTCATTGGTTGGTGGAAATCAGACCAAAAAATGAAGATTATTGGACAGGTGGCTCTGTCGGTAGGGATTTTCCTACTCCTAACCATCAATATCTGGTTGCCACTGGTTTATATCAATGCGACCAACACTTTGGTACCACCATTTGTTAACAAAAAATTTGTACTCAATACCGTAACGTGGCTCAAAACAGCCTTTCTATACTATCCATATCCATTGCCAATTTTCTTTGGGACCTATCTCTATTTCTTGGTGAAAAATTGGAAGAAACAATCGCTGGTTCTGGCTGGTCTTGCTTTGACCTACGCAGTATTTTTAATCTTGTCAACCAACCTCTTCCCTTGGCAGTTGTTTGCAGGTAAAGGAATTACACTTGTCGAATTGATTCAATTTCCATTTCGCTTTTTCCTCTACGCCAATGCTCTTTTACTGGCAGTCGTAGGGGTCCAGGTGTCTGGCTTGTCTAACAAACTGCAGCAAATCTTTTCAGGTGTGGCTCTTGCCTCCCTGCTTATTTCGGTTGGTTTCCTCTGGAATCAGAGTTATAAGGAAATCAATGGGCATTACTACAGCGATACCTTCCTACAAAAACGAATTCATACGACTCTGTACGGTACAACGGAAGAGATACGAGCTTCTTTCTATTCTAAAGACTTGGGCGAATTTATCCAGATTGCTCAGAAATCCACGCCGGACTATGTACCAGATTTATCAGAAAAGACTGGACATCTGACCAACGAAGAGTCGGATAATACCTATTTTACCTATCGTGACCAAGTGATTTTACCAAATCAAGATTTTGTCAAAGAAGTTGATGGTAATCAGCTGGTGGTGACTTGGACGGCGTCAGAAGCAGAAGAAACTGCGGTACCAGTTATTGTTTACCAAGACAGTCAGCTTATTTTGAATGATACCGCTTTAGATAGAGAAGATATGATTCTTTCCACAATCGGTGTACCAACAGTTACCAGCCAACCGGGGCAGAATACCCTAATTCTATCCTACAAACAACAATGGTGGTTACTGCCTGTTATCGCGATTAGCTTGACTGGATGGCTAGTCTGGTCGATGTACTACATCTTTATTTACCAAAAATCAAACCTTTCCTAAGAGAGAAATGTTATGAAACAAATTAATCCAAAGGCAAGCAAGCAATTTATTCTGGTTATGATTATGACCGTTTTGCTGGCGATGGGTCGGGCTCTATTGCTAAGTGGAGTATCTTTCCCGCTCTGGTTTATCCCCCTGCCCTTGCTTGCCTATCTTATTTTTACTTTTTATATCTTGGTCCTGCTGGATAAGTACGAACAGTTTATCAAGACCAAAACCTTTGCCAAGTATGTCGGCTATTTTCTAGGCTTTCTGTATCTTGTCAATCTAGTCTATCGGCTCAATGCCAAGAAATATCAACCCTGGAATATTTTCCGTAATAATCTCTTTCAATTTGAGTTTCTATTGATGTTGGCTCTTCCAGTATTGTTGGCATTTTTATGGCGGAAGAAGACGGGAATTCGAGAAAAATTAAGCCAGTGGTCAGCCAATCACTTGGTACCAGATGGCTATTTGCTCTTGACCAGTTTGCTTTCTCTCAGCCCTCTAGCTATCTCTTATTGGAAAGATAGCCATTATGAGAGTTTGGTTGAGAAAGGTTCTTACATAGAGTTTTTCAGCCAGACACCGCTGTTTGCGCCTATTCATTTTATAGGGACCTATATATTTCTCCGCTATCTTCATAAGGCATTTGTAGAGTTTAAGGCCCACAGGACCAATGTCCACAGCATGGTCTTTATCAGTCTGGTGCTGGCAAGTCTGTCCCATATCGGCTATCAGGTCTCTATGGCTGGGGCGACGGGGTCTTATTTTACCCGCCATCTCTTCCCTGGTGCCATCATTTTTCAGATAGGCTGTCTCTTTTTGCTCAACGTCATCATCAGCCTAGTGCTCAATCGTCAGGTCCTGTCGGCGGCTGTTATTGCCAGCCTCAATGTGACCTTGATTACAGCCAATTTCCTCAAATTCCGCTACCGGTCAGAGCCTCTGACTCCAAATGATTTCAAGTGGATTGGAAATATGGGGATGATTCTCAGCTTCATCAGTTTGCGCATTGTCCTTGTATCAGTCGTCTTTCTAATCATCGCCGCTTATTTCTATCGTCGTATTCACAGGCGCTATTTCCTGGGGCCAATTGTAAAGACCTTCTGGAAGCGCTTGGTGACGGTTGCCATGATTGTTTTCTTGATTGTGGGAATGGGCTTTGCTATCCGCAAGGAAAAAGACCACAAGATTGCCAGTTGGATACCGATTTTGTCCCAGGTCAATAATTGGCGGAACGTGGATTGGAAGGGCTATGCTTTCGTGGCTCGTTATCGCACGCTATCCTTCCTCTGGCTGCAACAGTTGAGTAAGACCAGCATGGAAGAACCGCAGGGATATTCGGAGAAAACCATTAAGGCTATCGTCAAGAAATATGAAAAGCTGGCAGAGGAAATCAACGCCGAACGTGCCAATCAGCTGACCGACCAGACCGTTATTTACATTCTCAGCGAGAGTCTGGCGGACCCGAGACGGATTCCGGGTGTGACCTTGAGCCAAAATGTCCTGCCAAATATTGAGCAGATTATGAGCCAGACGACCAGCGGTCTCATGAAGAGTGACCATTATGGTGGGGGTACGGCTAATATTGAGTTTCAGGTTTACAGTGGCTTGCCTTTTTACAATTACAATTCGTCCATTTCGTCTGTCTATCTGGATGTGGCACCTCGGATGAAGAAGTTGCCAAGTATCAGTGATTTGTATGCGGACACGGCGCGTGTGGCCATCCATCCTTATTTTGATACCAGTTACAACCGCAATGCCATCTACAAGCAGCTGGGGATTGAGCAATTTTACACATTGAATTCTACGACCCATCCTATTGCGGTGACGGCTGAGGATTATCAGGGGAATTTTGTCAGCGATAAGAAGACCTATGATTTGATACTGGAGCAGGTGCGGTCAGGTAATCCTCGATTTGTCTCGGCTATAACCATGCAAAACCATGTCCAGTGGCACTCAGAGGAGCCAGTTGCCATTACAGGTACAGGGGTCAATTTCACGGCTGAGGAAAATGCCAATTTGACCAGCTATGCAAGACTTTTGTCCTTTACGGACCAGTCGACCCGCGATTTCTTGGACCAGCTCAAGCAGTTGGATCAAAAGGTAACGGTTGTCTTCTATGGCGACCACCTGCCGGGGCTCTATCCTGAGTCAGCTTTTGTGACAGACCCTAGCCTCCAATACAAGACGGATTACTTCATTTGGAGCAATTTTGAGACGGAGGACCGTCATTACGAGTTGGTCAATTCCAGCGATATGAATGCCCTCATGCTAGAGACCACCAATGCCAAGGTCAGCCCTTACTATGCCCTCTTGACGGAAGTCCTCCACAAGGACCGAGTGGGTTTGACCGAGCGCGATGCCAAGGTAGCAGAAGAACTCAAGATGGTCCAGTACGACCTATCGACAGGCAAGGGCTACCTGCTCAAACAAAAGAATTTCTTTAAGGTTACGGAATAACACTAAAACCCAAGCCAGTTGTCTGACTCGGGTTTTGAGTTTTTATCATGATATGCGGAGGAAGGGATTTGAACCCTCACACCCGATGGGCACATGCGCCTGAAGCATGCGTGTCTGCCGTTCCACCACCTCCGCTTATAGATACTATTATACTACGTTTTTCTTCATTTGGCTAGAGGCAAATGCAACTTTACATCTTTCTCTATTTGGCTTATACTGGGAGTGGGCCAGAACTCAGAAAGTTGAAAGAGTTCGTTTGCCCCCACAGCTTCAAAGGTTCCTCGAGCCTTTTGAACAATCAACCCCTGCGCTAATGTGTTTCTCCTAATCAAATAGTTTGGTGTAGGAGTTTATACCAATCTAGATTTGAATTTTTCTTGGAGAAATGAGGGGGTTTATGTTATTGTCTTTGGCCTTAATTTGTATAGCAGCGGTTACTGTTTCTTGGCTATGCCAAAAGGGTGGTCTGTCTAAAATCATTGGTTTCCTGCTTGTTGGTATGCTGCTGGGACCCTATGTTGGGAATTGGATTGATAGGAGTTTATTGGATAATTCAGCAGATATTCGTAAGATTGCCCTGATTATTATTTTGATAAAGGCGGGGTTGACCATAAAACTATCGGATTTCAAGTCCATTGGTCGGTCAGCCGTGCTTATGTCCTTCCTGCCAGCCTGTGCAGAGTTGGTCGGCTATACCCTGTTGGCGCCTCTTTTCTTTGACCTGTCCTATGGGGAGGCCGCTCTGATGGGCAGTGTCATGGCAGCAGTATCTCCTGCGGTTGTTGTTCCGCGCATGGTGGACTTGATTGAAAATAAAATTGGCCGTCAGAAGAAAATTCCCCAATTGATACTGGCGGGGGCCTCCTTTGACGATGTGGTGGTGATTGTCCTGTTTACGGCCTTCCTTAGCCTGGTTCAGAAGGGGGATTACCAAGTCCTATCCCTGGTCAATATTCCACTGACTATTCTGACCAGTATGCTAGTGGGGGTCTTGGCAGGCTTAGCCTTTGCCAGGTTCTTGAAAACAATTCGCCAGTCTGACAGTCTTCCTCCTATCTACCAATACCTCTTGCTCTTTAGTTTGTCCTTCTTGTTGGCGACGATTGAGGCTCGCTATGCCAATCGGTTTCCATTCTCAGGCTTGTTGGCTATTCTGGTGGCGACCATGGTGGTTAATCGTCAGGCCTTGCCGGTTGAGGTTGCAGGGTTTGCTGGTTTCTTTAGCCGTTTGTGGGTCATTGGGGAAATTTTCCTCTTTGCCTTGGTCGGGTCCATCGTGGATATTTCCTACGTTGCAGTGGCTGGTTTGCCAGTGCTAGGCTTAATTGCTCTGACCCTGGTCATCCGCTCCCTGGCTGTCTGGCTTAGCGTCAGTGGCAATGGCTTTAGTAAGCGGGAAAAGCTGTTCTGTGTCATTGCCTATCTGCCCAAGGCAACTGTTCAGGCGGCTATCGGTGGTATTCCCCTGGTGGCCGGTCTGGCTACTGGGCAATTGATTTTATCTGTGGCTGTCTTGGGAATTCTAGTCACCGCACTTCTAGGGGCTATCCCGCTGGACCGATTTGGCAAAGAATTACTAGAAAAATAGCCGTAAGTAGAAAAACGCACTATGGATAAAAAGAGTCAGTTTTTAGATGAGGGAGTAGCAGTTAAACACCTGTTATTCCCTTTTTTCTAGGGAATTTTGGTATAATACTTATAAGAATACCCAAAGGAGTCTTGTTTGCAAGGAAGAATTATTAAGGCCTTGGCTGGTTTTTACTATGTCGAGGCGGATGGACAGATTTATCAGACCCGAGCGCGGGGAAATTTTCGCAAGAAAGGCCAGACGCCCTACGTTGGAGATTTTGTGGACTTTTCGGCTGAGGAGCAGTCGGAGGGCTACATTTTAAAAATCCATGAGCGCAAGAATAGCTTGGTGCGGCCACCCATTGTCAATATTGACCAAGCGGTCGTGATTATGTCGGCCAAGGAGCCGGATTTTAATGCCAATCTCTTAGACCGTTTTTTGGTGCTCTTGGAGCAAAAGGAGATGGAGCCGATTGTTTACATTTCCAAGGTGGATTTGCTGGAGGACCATGCGGAAATGGATGCCTTCAAGGCCATCTATGAAAAAATTGGCTATCCCTTCATTTACAGCTTGGAGGAGCTGACGCCGCTCTTGACCGACAAGGTCACGGTTTTTATGGGTCAGACAGGTGTGGGCAAGTCGACCCTGCTCAATCGCCTTGCGCCAGATTTGGCCTTAGAAACGGGGGCGATTTCAGACAGCCTTGGCCGCGGTCGCCATACGACACGTGCGGTCAGTTTTTACAATGTATTCGGCGGGAAAATTGCGGATACACCGGGCTTTTCATCCTTGGACTACGAGGTCAAGGAGGCAGAGGCTCTGACGGATTGTTTCCCAGAAATTGCGGAGGCCAGTCAGGCTTGCAAGTTCAGAACTTGTACTCATACTCACGAGCCGGACTGTGCGGTCAAGGCTGCGGTAGAAAGCTCTGCCATTTCCCAAAGTCGCTTTGACAATTACCTGCAATTTTTGAGCGAAATCCAAAATCAGCGCGAAACCTATAGCAAAGTTAGTAAGAAATTCAAATAGAAAGTTGGTTCCTATGTCACATTACAAGATTGCGCCATCTATCTTGGCGGCAGATTATGCAAATTTTCAATCAGAACTGGAGCGCCTAGAGGCGGTTGGTGTTGAATATGTCCACATCGACGTCATGGACGGTCATTTTGTGCCCAATATCAGTTTCGGTGCCGACGTGGTGGCTGCCATGCGTCCCCATAGCAAACTGGTCTTTGACTGCCATTTGATGGTGTCCAATCCAGAAAATCATATCGAAACCTTTGCCCGTGCGGGTGCGGACATTTTAACCATTCACGCCGAGGCGACCCTACATCTGCATGGAACCTTGCAGAAAATCCATGCGGCGGGTATGAAGGTTGGCGTGGTTATCAATCCGGGTACGCCTTTGGTGACCATTGAGCCTGTGCTCAATTTGGTGGACCAAGTGCTCCTGATGACAGTCAATCCGGGCTTCGGCGGTCAGGCCTACATTCCAGAGGTGGCTGAAAAGATTACAGCCTTGGTGGAAATGCGCAAGGCTAAGGGATTGGATTTTGACATCGAGGTCGACGGTGGTATTGACGATAAGACCATTCATTCTGCCAAGGACGCGGGCGCTAACGTCTTTGTGGCTGGCTCCTTCCTCTTCAAGGGTGACTTGGAGGCCAATGTTGCCAAGTTGAGAGCGGCTCTTCATGATTAGGGTCGCAGCCGTCGCTGGTGGACAGTTTGACAGCTTGCCTGCGCCTGCGGACCTCTATGTGGGCGTAGATGCGGGTTGTTTACGGCTTTTGGAAAATGACCTTCCTCTTGATATGGCAGTTGGCGATTTTGACTCGGTCAGCCCAGCGGATTTATCGCGGATTGAGGAAAGAGCAGAGCTGGTTATCAAGGCCCCAGCTGAGAAGGATGATACGGACTTGGAATTGGCGCTCAAGGAGATTTTCAAGCGGCATCAAACGGTACAGGTTCAGATTTACGCAGCCTTTGGCGGTCGAATGGACCATGCCATGACCAATTTGTTTCTGGCAGCAGAACCTGATTTGGCGCCATTTATGGAGCATATCGAGCTAGTGGACCAGCAGAATGTCATTCGTTTTCGGCCGGCTGGACAGCACAGGATTTCACCGATTGCGGGTATGACCTATATTTCCTTCATGCCGTCCGACGGCAGTCGCTTGACCATCAAACATGCCAAGTATCCCTTGGAAGACGAAAATTATTTTTACAAAAAATGCTACGCCTCTAACGAATTTATAGGTAGGGACATGGACATCAGTCTGGACACAGGCTATGTGGTCCTGATTTACAGCAAGGATAAGGATTAGATGGAAATACTACAAATCATCTTGCTGCTTTTGGTGGTGGTCGGTTTGGTCTTTCTCTATGGAAAATGGCAGAGCTTGTCTCTGATGTTACAAGACCAGGCCGAGGACACTGCTGACCAATTGTCGGACCAGTTGACCTATCAATTGGAATCAACCAGTCTCAAGCAGCAACAGGTTCTCAGCCGTGAAGTCAATGAACTCCGGCGTGAACTCTATCAACAATTAACAGACATTCGGCAGGATATTCACCACAGTCTCCTGCAAAATCGTGATGCCACTGACCAGCGCCTCCAAGCTATTCAGGAGTCCAACGAAAAACGCTTGGAAGAGATGCGCCAGACGGTGGAAGAAAAATTAGAGAAAACCCTGCAAACTCGCCTGCAAGCCTCATTTGAAACAGTGTCCAAGCAGTTGGAATCTGTCAATCGTGGATTGGGTGAGATGCAGACAGTGGCGCGTGATGTTGGTAGCCTCAATAAGGTTTTGTCCGGAACCAAGTCGCGAGGCATCATGGGTGAGCTCCAGCTGGGACAGATTATCGAGGATATTTTGACGCCCAGCCAGTACGAGAGGGAATTTGCGACGGTTAAGGGTTCCGGAGAGCGGGTCGAATATGCTGTCAAGTTGCCGGGGCAATCAGCAGAGGATTATGTCTACCTGCCCATTGACTCCAAGTTTCCCCTGGCGGATTATTACCGTTTGGAAGATGCTTATGAAACCGGCGACAGGGACCAAATTGACTTTCATCGCAAGCAACTGTTGGCGGCTATCAAGCGCTTTGCCAAGGATATTCAGAGCAAGTATCTGAACCCGCCTGAAACGACCAATTTTGGTGTGCTCTTTTTGCCAACCGAGGGGCTCTATGCGGAAGTGGTCCGCAATCCCATTTTCTTTGATGACCTGCGCCGGCAGGAAAACATTGTAGTGGCAGGTCCGACGACCCTATCTGCCTTGCTCAATTCCCTGTCCGTCGGCTTTAAGACCCTCAATATTCAGCGGTCGGCCGACGACATCAGCAAGGTCTTAGGCAATGTCAAGCTGGAATTTGGCAAGTTCAGCGATCTATTAATCAAGGCCCAGCGCCAGATTAACCAAGCTAGCTCCAATATTGACAAGCTCCTGACGACACGGACGTCAGCCATTGAGCGGACCCTGCGCACCATTGAACTCTACGAAGACGACCAGACCAAGGGTCTGCTCGGCATTTCTCCATTAGAAGAGGATTTAGATGAAAATTAACCAAATGAAAGTAGATGAGTTCTTCGAAGGATTTTATCTGATCAAGTCATCCGATGTTCGTCAGACCAGAGCTGGCAAGGATTATCTAGCCCTGACTTTCCAAGACGATACGGGCGAAATTGATGGCAAGGTTTGGGATGCCCAACCGGGAAAAATCAAGGATTTTGTGGCTGGAGTGGTCGTTCATGTCCAAGGACGCCGCGAGGTTTACAATAATACGCCTCAGGTCAATCAGTTGGTGATCCGTTTGCCGAAAGCTGGCGAGCCAAATGATCCAGCGGATTTCAAGGAAAAACCGCCTGTTGATGTCAAGGACACCAAGGACTACCTGAGTCAGATGATTTTCCAGATTGAAAATGCGACTTGGCAGCGCATCGTTCGGGCTCTCTACAGCAAGTACGAAAAGGAATTTTATTCCTATCCAGCGGCCAAGACCAATCACCATGCCTTTTACTCCGGTTTGTCTTTCCACACGGCGACCATGGTTCGTCTGGCGGACAAGATTGGCGATGTCTATCCGCAGCTCAACAAGAGCCTGCTCTTTGCCGGGATTATGTTGCACGACTTAGCCAAGGTCATTGAATTGACAGGTCCAGACAATACGGGCTATACTGTTCGGGGCAATTTGATTGGGCACATTTCCTTGATTGATGAAGAAATTACCAAGGTTCTGATGGAATTGGGCATTGATGATAGTCTGGAAGAAGTAACCGTTCTCCGCCATGTTATTCTCAGCCACCATGGTTTGCTGGAATATGGTAGCCCAGTTCGTCCGCAAATCATGGAGGCAGAAATTCTCCACATGATTGACAACATTGATGCGGAAATGATGATGATGCTGACGGCTCTGGAAAAGGTGGGACCGGGCGAGATGACCAGCCGTATCTTTGCCATGGACAATCGCGCCTTCTACAAACCGGATATTGACCAATGAAGATGAAAACCAAATTGATTGCGTGCCAGCCCATCACCAAGGGCTGGTCTGCTGACCAAAAGTTTCTGGCTGTGGATGAACATGGTCAGAAATTTTTATTACGTATTGCGCTTGTGGAAAAGTTGGCTGATAAGCAGGCTGAATTTGCCCTACTCAAAATCTTGTTTGAGAGGAATTTGCCAGTGCAAAAAACAGTCGAATTGACTTATGATGGTCAGTCAGTCTACCAGATTTTTGAGTGGATTGAGGGGGAGGATTTGAGACAAGCGGCTCCTAATTTGTCGGATGAAACTCTCTATGAGCTAGGTTGCCAAGCGGGGAAGCTATTAAAAGTCCTTCATCAAATCCCAATTGACCAGACTAGCTTGAATTGGGAGAGCTATTATCAGGCTAAAATTGACAAAAAGACTGCGGCTTACCAGACTGCTAGCCATGCTTATGAGCAGGGGCAGGCTATGTTGGAGTTCATCGAGCGCAGTCGTCACTTGGTAGCGGGTCGTCCGATTGCTTATCACCACGGGGACTTCCATGATGGGAATATGTTGGTGGGCCAGGATGGTCAGCTTTACCTGCTGGATTTTGATCGTTTTGACAAGGGCGATCCTTGGGAGGAGTTCAATCGACTGATATTTACAGTGGAAACTTCTCCAGCTTTGGCTCGAGGGATGCTGGATGCCTATTTTGAAGAGACTATTCCAGAAGAATTTTGGCAGCTGCTGGCCCTTTATCTGACGGTCAATAGCATTGGAGCCTTGGTCTGGGCGGAAGAGGTGAATCCAGACCAGATTCCTCTGATGAAAACGCAGGCTAAACAGCTTTTTGATTGGTATCAGGGCTATAAGGAGGTCATTCCCTCCTGGTATCTAGGTAAAAACAGATAAAAAACGAAAAAAGCGGACTTTCTTGATAGAAAAAGTTCGCTTTTTGTGTGTTGGTGTGGTATAATGAAAAAAAGTGAAAGAGGAAATTGTTATGAAATTAAGAAGAAGTGAACGGATGGTGGTTATTTCCAATTACCTGATTAACCACCCCTATGAATTAACCAGTTTGAATACCTTTGCGGAAAAGTACGAATCAGCCAAGTCTTCGATTTCAGAGGACATTGCCATTATCAAAAAAGCTTTTGAAGAGAGCTCTATCGGACATATCGAGACCATTACGGGTGCTAGTGGGGGTGTTGTCTTTACGCCGTCTATTTCTAAGGAAGAGTCGATCGAGATTGCCCAGAGCCTTCGCAATCAGATGGCGGAAAGTAGCCGTATCCTGCCTGGTGGCTATATTTATTCGTCGGATTTGCTGTCGACGCCCCATGTATTAAAAAATGTTGGTCGCATTATCGCGGATGCCTTTAAGGCAGAGAAGATTGATGCTGTTATGACCGTGGCGACCAAGGGGGTTCCTTTGGCCAATGCCGTTGCCAACGTACTCAATGTTCCCTTTGTTATCGTTCGTCGGGACTTGAAAATTACTGAAGGTTCGACCGTTTCGGTCAACTATGTGTCGGGTTCTAGCGACCGGATTGAGAAGATGTTCCTCTCTAAGCGCAGTCTCAAGGCCGGTAGCCGGGTGCTCATTGTCGATGACTTTTTGAAAAATGGTGGCACTATCAACGGTATGATTAGCCTCTTGACAGAGTTTGACTCGACCTTGGTCGGTGTAGCAGTTTTTGCGGAAAATCAAAAAGGCGACCGCAGTGTGGCTAACTACAAGTCTCTGCTAGCCGTGACCGATATCAATGTCAAAGAAAACCGAGTGGACGTTGAGTTGGGAAATATTTTTGATAGCAAGTAATAATCCGTCTCAAGACCGATGGAGAGATGGAAAATTTTGGGTATACTAATACCAATCCTAAATATTTTTCATAATCTCCTTAAAAAGCACTGGCCACGATGGTCAGTGCTTTTGTGCTGAATTAAGAAAGGAAATTCAAAATCTCTTCTTCCGTCATGCTAGAGTCGCAACGAACTTGGACACCGTCTGCTTTGGCGACGAGGAGGCCTGGTACAGTTGGGACACCGTAGTGGTCACGAAGGTTTTGAAGAGCTGGGCTCATCTGGCTAGAGTCCAGGAAGTTGACGGTCAGCTGATTTTCCTGAGCGACCTTGTGGAGTTTCGGTACAAAGCGATTGCAGTAGGGGCAGGTGGCGCGACCGATGAAGAGAATGTCCCCCTCTTTATCTGCCAAGAGCTTTTCAGCCTCTTGCACAGTAACAGTTGTAAAATCTTCGATGTAAGTTTGGAAATCCATAATGTTCCCCCCTTTTTTTTCTTACATTATAGAAGAATTTAGCAAGAATTTCAAAAGTCTGCTACGTTGGGAGCTGTGTCTTCTGCAGTTATAGCTCTTGTCCCGTGTTTGTAACTCCTGAACCGTCTTCTAATTCTTGACGTCACTGGCCTCCTAGAGCGTCGGACAGGGTGGGGTAAAAAATAGAGGACGCAGAATTGGAGTAAGTAGAACCATATAAGAGGGGGATAGTTTACCTTTTTGGGGCAAATGTGCTACAATGTAACATAATGGAGGGATAAGCATGAGTACAGTGACAGTTCGATTGAACCAAGAAGAGGAAACTTTTTCAAAAGTTACGCGCAGTTGACAGTCCAAAGCCTCTCGAGTTTATTTAAGAAGGCGCTGGAGCGGACTATAGAAGATGAGCTTGATTTAAAAATCTACCACCAAGCCTATAAGGAGTACCAAGACGACCCTGAAACCATTTCGCACGCTGACTTCAAGAAAGAGCTAGGTTTTTAACATGTACCGTATTGACTATTCCAAAAGAGCACAGCGTCAGATTCGTAAAATGGATAAGCAGGTACAGAGGTTACTATTTGCCTGGATTGACAAACATCTGGACGGTACAGAAAATCCTAGGCAGCATGGCAAGGTCTTGACAGGTAACCGAGCTAATGAATGGCGCTATCGTATCGGCGATTACAGACTGATTTGCGATATTCAAGAGGATAAGCTGGTTATTCTGGCCCTTGAGTTTGGACACCGTTAAGATATTTATTAGGCTAGTTTGACCAGTCTTTATTGTTTTCCTTGCTTGGTAGATATTTTGAAGAAAAACTAAAGAAATAAATGTTTTTTTCAGACATATTATATGTTCCCATTTGCTTGGAAAAGAGTTTTACTTTAAAAAATCCTCTTTTTAGGGTATAATGGTCAAAGAAAGTCAAAGAAAGAGGCGATTCCATGGCGATGAAAAATACATCAGACTATATCGAAGAGCATATCAAGGCGATCTTGGATCAGGTCAATGTGGCGGAACTCCGTCGGAGTGAATTGGCTAGTCGGTTTGAGGTCGTGCCCAGTCAGATAAACTATGTTATCAAGACACGGTTTACAGCCAGTCGGGGTTATATTGTGGAAAGTAAACGCGGTGGCGGAGGCTATATCCGAATTGGCCGCATTACCTTTTCGGACAAGCATGAATTGGTTCGTGATTTGTTAAATAATATGGGCGACCAGTTGTCTGCGACCGTTTATAATGATATTTTACAGCTCTTGTTTGATGAGAAATTGATGACAGAGCGCGAGGGCAATTTGTTTCTTGCGACGGGTACAGATGAGGTGCTCGGCAAGGAAGCGGCAGGTATCCGGGCCCGCATGATGCGTCAGATTTTACGGCGCTTAGATAGGAAAGAGGATTAGGGGAATGAATATTTCAAAGGGATTGAAACGGGTCTTTGAGGATGCCCAGCTGATTGCCCAACGTTATAGTAGTGATTTGTTGGAGACCTGGCATGTACTCTTGGCCTTTGTTATCAACCAAGATACAGTGGCTGGAGCGGTTCTGGCAGATTATCCACCTAGTGTGGCAGACTATGAGCATGCTACCTTTGTCGTGACCGAAAAAGTCTATCAGGAGGACATAGAGTCCTTCAAGATTTTGCCGTCGTCCAAGCGTTTGGATGAGAAGGCAGCCAATGCCAAAACCATTGCGCAGGCCGTCAAGGCTAAGGAAGTAGGAACAGAGCATCTTTTCCTAGCCATGCTTTTGGACAAGAAAACAGTGGCCAGTCAGATTTTGGACAAGGTTGGTTTTCACCATGAAGACTCGGATGATAAGATTCGCCTGCTAGATTTGCGGAAAAATCTTGAGACCCGTGCAGGCTTCAACAAGGAAGATCTTAAGGCCATTCGTCTGGCCTTGAAGGGGCGCAAGGCTCCTCAACAGACCATGGGGCAGATGATGGGTGGCGGTATGCCTCAGCCCCAGACAGGTGGTTTGGAAGATTACACCCGTGACTTGACTGCCTTGGCTCGTGAAGGCAAGATGGAGCCTGTTATCGGTCGTGATACTGAGATTTCGCGTATGGTACAGATTTTATCGCGCAAGACCAAGAATAATCCTGTCTTGGTCGGTGATGCGGGTGTCGGGAAAACAGCCCTGGCCCTGGGACTTGCTCAGCGTATAGCGTCGGGAGATGTTCCGCCTAGCCTGGCTAAGATGCGGGTCTTGGAGCTGGATTTGATGAGTGTGGTTTCTGGGACCCGTTTTCGTGGGGATTTTGAGGAGCGGATGAACAATATCATCAACGACATCGAAGAAGATGGTCAGGTGATTCTTTTCATCGATGAGCTTCATACTATTATGGGCTCTGGTTCTGGGATTGATTCGACCATGGATGCGGCCAACATCCTCAAGCCTGCTCTGGCGCGTGGCACTCTGCGGACGCTTGGTGCGACGACCCAGTCGGAATATCAGAAACATATCGAGAAGGATGCTGCTCTGGTTCGCCGTTTTGCCAAGGTCATCATCGAAGAGCCAACAGTGGCGGACAGCATTGCCATTTTGGCAGGTCTCAAAGGGACTTTTGAAAAATACCACAGGGTCCAAATCACAGATAGTGCTGTAGAGACAGCCGTGACCTATGCCAAGCGGTATTTGACCAGCAAACGCCTGCCGGATTCAGCAATTGACTTACTAGACGAATCAGCGGCAAGGGTGCAGAACCGTGTCAAGGGTCAGCCAGTTGCGACAGGCTTGACAGTCCTTGACCAGGCCCTCATGGCTGGCAAATACAAAACGGTCAGCAAGCTCCTCCTGGCTGAGAAAGAGGCTGTTAAAGCCGGCCAAGGTTACGACTTAGAAGTGACGGAGGCAGATATTTTGGAGACCCTCAGTCGCCTGTCGGGTATTCCAGTGCAGAAACTCAGCCAGACAGATGCCAAGAAATACCTGAACCTGGAAGCAGAACTCCACAAGCGGGTCATCGGTCAGGACCAGGCCATCTCAGCCGTCAGCAGAGCCATTCGACGCAATCAGTCTGGCATTCGGACCGGTCGCCGTCCAATCGGTTCCTTTATGTTCCTGGGGCCAACAGGTGTCGGCAAGACCGAGCTGGCTAAGGCCCTGGCAGAAGTCCTCTTTGATGATGAGTCGGCACTAATCCGCTTTGATATGTCCGAGTATATGGAGAAATTTGCGGCCAGCCGCCTCAACGGTGCGCCTCCAGGCTATGTTGGCTATGAAGAGGGTGGCGAGTTGACGGAAAAAGTCCGCAACAAGCCTTACTCTGTCCTTCTCTTTGACGAGGTTGAAAAGGCCCACCCAGATATTTTCAATGTCCTCCTCCAGGTCTTGGACGACGGTGTCTTGACAGACAACAAGGGGCGTAAGGTAGATTTCTCTAATACGATTATTATCATGACCTCCAACCTTGGGGCAACTGCCCTGAGGGACGATAAGACGGTTGGTTTTGGTGCCCTTGATTTGTCCAAGAGCCAGGAGCATGTGGAAAAACGGATTTTCGAGGAATTGAAAAAGGCCTACCGCCCAGAGTTTATCAACCGTATTGATGAAAAGGTTGTCTTCCACAGCCTATCTGAAGCGGATATGCAGGATATTGTCAAGGTCATGGTGCAGCCGCTGATGGCCATCACGGCCGAGCGTGGTCTGACCCTCAAGTTGCAACCGTCTGCACTCAAACTCCTAGCGACAGAAGGCTACGATCCAGAAATGGGTGCCCGTCCGCTCCGCCGTCTCTTGCAGACCAAGCTGGAAGATTCATTGGCAGAAATGCTCTTGCGTGGTGACCTGGTTGGCGGTCAAACCCTTAAAGTGGGCGTCAAAGCTGGCCAATTGAAATTTGACATAGTGTAAGAAGGAAAGGGAGAACGTATTCGCCATTTCCCTAAAATATAAAATGTAAATAGGTATCTTATGAAAAAAACTGTTGCTGTTATTTTTGGGACCTTTGCGCCTATGCACAAGGGTCACATTGACCTGATCCAGCGGGCCAAGCGAGCCTGTGACCGAGCGGTGGTCATCGTATCTGGTTATGAAAATGACCGTGGGGACAAGATTGGCCTGGGTCTGCAAAAGCGTTTTCGCTATATTCGTGAAACTTTTAATGACGAGTCCTTGATTTTGGTTTATAAGCTAGACGAAACAGGCATGCCTCCTTATCCAGAAGGTTGGACGCCCTGGCTAGAGGCCTTACAACAGCTGGTGCAGGCTGGCGAAGACGAGGAATTGGTCTTCTATGTTTCTGAAAAAGAATACTCTGCGGAGCTGGAAGAGCGTGGCTTCAGAGCATCTTTCACAGAGCGTAATTTCGGTATTTCGGCTACCCTGATTCGGGAAAATCCAGCCAAGCACTGGAACCTGATTGCCAAGCCCTTCAGACGGCATTTTTCAAAAAATGTCTTGGTGGTTGGTTCGGCCTCAAACGGCAAGACTACCCTGGTCAAGGATTTGGGACGCTATTATTCCTGTCCTGTCTCCCTAGAGTACGCCCGCTATTACCAAAAGCGCTACAATGTTCGTGACGATGAGTTGACAGGCAAGGATTACAATTACCTGCTGACGGGCCAGTATCGCCAGACTTCTGACTTGATTGACTCAGACACCAACCGCGGGCTGGTCATTGCGGATACCAATGCGACTGTGACCGAGGCCTATTATAACTACTATATCGGCGAAAGCTCCAGCTCCTTTCATTCCCTCTGTGCTGACACGGTCAAGAATGAAAAGTGGGACTTAATCATCTTTGTCCTGCCGACAGGTAACTATGTGGACGACGGTTTTCGGGACATGTCTATGGCCGACCAGGAAGTTCGCCATGCTTTTACGGAGTTATTGAAAAAATTAGTGGCAAAAAATCACCCAGATGCGCATTTGGCCTTTATCGGTGGGTCTTATCTGGAAAACTATCAAAAATCCATTGATCTGATTGATGCCATCTATCAGGAATTTTAGGAGAAAAGAGGAGATATGGAAAAAATAAAACAGATGCTGACTGGCTGGGTGGAGGGCATCCGAAATGTCCCTGCCACCTTTGCGAAATTAGGCCAGGCAGCCAAGGAATTAGGATTTTTCGGGCTCTTGAAGGCAGCCTTTGCGGATATGTTTTTGGGACGAACAGCTTTTCAGTGGCTCTATCTCATCGGCCTATCCAGTGTGCCGCTGATTTTAGAGTTTGCCAGCGGTAGCGACAAACACGACTGGATGGGGCTCTTTGCCTCCTGGACGGGGATTGTCTGCGTCATCATGGTAGCAGAAGGCCGGGCTAGTAACTATGTTTTTGGTTTTATCAACAGTCTGATTTACTTTGTGCTTTCCTATAATAGTGCCTTTTATGGGGAAGTGATGACAGCTGTTTTCTTCTTGGCCATGCAGCCTATCGGCCTTTATACTTGGTTGGCTGCCCGTGTCAATGAAACCGAGGATGAGACGCCTGAAATCAGCGAATTTGAAACCCGCAGTCTGTCTTTCTTTGGCTGGGTCAAATGGCTGAGCTTCACAGCTCTTGTCTGGGGGATTTTTGGTCTTCTCTACCAATCTATCGGCTCTGCCAGACCCTTCCGAGATTCTGTGACAGACGGAACCAACTGGACAGGGCAATTTCTCATGACTTATCTTTACAGGGAACAGTGGCTCTTCTGGATTGCGACCAACCTCTTTTCTATCTACCTCTGGTGGGGAAATTCCATCCACATGCAGGCCATGTACTGGGTCTACGTTCTCAATAGTGTCGTCGGCTGGTACCAATGGTCCAAGGCTATGAAAAAGGGATAGGAAATTAAAAACTTAAATACAAAAACAACCTCCGAGTCAGCATTCGGAGGTTTTGCTATTGCTACCAGCCATAATTTGGCTCTTCACAGGTCATCAGGGCTTGGAATAGTTCTTCGGGCGTAGTGACTTTCAGCCCACCGTATCTATGGTCCTGGACATTGGGAGAGGGGTCGAGGTAGTAGAGCTGCTCAATATCCTTCCCGTCTTCTGTGGTCAGATAGCCAATACCAATGACGTTGTGCTCCCCTTTTTTACTAGGATACATCACAGCGGAGTCAAAAGTGTAGTACATAGGGTAGCCAGCATCAATATTTTCCCTGACCCTCTGCTTAAACAAGGCCATCTCTTGTCCAGCTGGATTAGGGTCCGTCACCGTCACCAGCCGATAGCCAGCCTGACCATCTGTAGGATATTCATAGCCGAAAAGATGTTTATTGAGGATGCGAATGGCGTCACGATTATGGGTGCCAAAAGGCTCGTAGGTTCCCATTTCAAACGCCAACTGCTTCTGCCCAACATGGATGCCCTGACTAGATAGCATCATACTGACAGTCGTCGGAGCGCAGTAGTTCCAGACAGTTTGGATTTGCGGTTGGACATTCAGTTGTTTTTTGATTCGCTTGGATGCCGGCTTTTCCTGCTCTGGTTCGGAACTCGGTGTGGTCTCATTTGGTTCATTTTCTTGGGTAATGGCAGAGCTACTGGAGCTTGAAGAGCTAGGGTTTTTAGTCTGTTCTCCACTTGTTTTGACAACAGAGCTACTTGTCGCCTTTACTTCAGGGGAGGTCTGCTCCTGCCGAGGGACAAGCAGAAAAAAGCTGGCAGAGGCAAGAATGAGAGTTAAAGAAGACAGACAGAGACTGATAAGAATAGCTTTTGATTTCATACCCACCTCCTGGAGGATTTTGTAAAGCATTTCACAATATTAGTATATTATAATTATATGTATTTAGCAAGAACTATCCATAAAAAATGGCTGAGGCATGCCCAACCATTTCCTTATATTTTATTTAGTAACACGTCTTTTGCGGAGATGACAAAGGAGACCAGCTGGAACTGATCTCCTTTTGTTTATTTAACTTGTTTTGCCTGATAGGCAGCGCGTGCTTGGTCGAAGAGTTCTTGGACTTCTTCGATGGTTTCGGCACGGGATACGGCGCCACGGATCTTGGCAGCACCTGCTGAACCACGGAGGTAGTGGGGCGCTAGACCACGAAATTCGCGGACGGCAATGCTTTCGCCCTTGAGATTTGTCAAGCGGGTTAGGTGGTCAAAGGCGACATTGAGCTTGTCCTCAAAGGATAGGTCGGGCAGGATTTCACCCGTTTCCAGATAGTGGTTAATCTGGTTGAAGATGTAGGGATTTCCCATAGCGGTCCGGCCGACCATGACAGCGTCAGCCCCAACTTCCTCGATACGCTGGCGGGCATCTTCGACATTGCGGATGTCGCCGTTTGCGATGAAGGGAATCTTGGTCAGGTTGCCGGCAACCCTGGTCAGGGTTTCGAGGTCAACAGTTCCAGTGTACATCTGCTCGCGGGTCCGTCCGTGCATGGCCAGGGCAGCCACACCAGCACTTTCTGCGGCTAGGGCATTTTCGACCGCCAGGTCGGTATTATTCCAACCGGTCCGCATCTTAACGGTCAGGGGAATGTCGAGGACGGAAGTCACTTCCTTGATGATGTGGTAAATCTTGTCAGGGTCCTTGAGCCACTTGGCACCAGCCTCGTTCTTGATGACCTTGTTGACAGGGCAACCCATGTTAATATCTACGATATTGGCCTTGGTGTTTTTCTGAATGAAGTCAGCTGCACGTTTGAGGCCCTCAGCCTCGCCACCGAAGAGCTGGATAGACATAGGGTATTCGTTATCGTCTATATGGAGCATGTGGAGGGTCTTCTCGTTGTTGTAGAGAAGGCCTTTTTCAGAAATCATTTCCATAACCACCAGTCCTGCCCCCATTTCCTTGGCAATGGTACGGAAGGCCGAGTTGGTCACGCCGGCCATTGGGGCCAGCACGCAGCGATTGGGGATTTCCACATCACCAATCATGAAAGGGGTATTGAGATTAGCCATTGATGAGTTCCTCCAAATCGTTTTCGTCAAAGTGGTAATGGGTCTGGCAGAATTGACAGGTGATGTCCACGCCATTGTCTTCTTCCTTCATCTCTTGTAGGTCCGTTTTTGGCAAGCTGGCTAAAGCATCGAGGAAGCGGTCTTTAGAGCAGTCGCAGACAAAACCGATTTCTTCTTCTGACAGGCGCTTGAAGTCGTCGTCGCCATAAATGGCGGATAGCAGAGCTTCTATGTGGTTTTCAGACGCCAGCAAGCTAGAGATGGCTGGCATTTCTTGGATGCGTTTTTCGAAACGGGCAATTTCAGCCTCGGTCGCACCTGGTAAAACTTGCAGCAAGAAGCCACCAGCTACCTTGACAGTTTCATCTTCATTCAGGAGGACATTGAGTCCCACTGCAGACGGTGTTTGCTGGCTATCCGTCAGGAAGTAGGCAAAGTCTTCACCGATTTCACCAGAGATCAAGGGGGTCATGGAGTTGTAAGGGCGACCTGTTCCGTAGTCTGTGATAACTAGGAATTGGCCTGTTCCTACAAGTGGTCCAACAATAACTTCTCCAGTTGAGCCACGCTTATAGTCGAGATTCGGGTTTTGGATGTAGCCCTTGACCTGACCTTTGGTATTGGCAACGGCGATGATGGCCTTAGATGATCCGTTTGCCAAAATTTTCAAGGTGATTTTTGTGTCTCCCTTTTCATTAGCAGCTAATATTTGGCTTGCAATTAAGGTTCTTCCAAGTGCAACTGTTGAGGATGGCCAAGTGCCATGTTTTTCCTGAGCGGTCCGAACTGTTTCAGTACTGTCCAATACATAGGCACGGAAATGCCCGCTCTTTGATAGTGTCTTAATAATTTTATCCATAAGGATTATTATAGCACAAGTGGGGAAAATGGGGAAAGGGAGAGGCCTAAAGAAAAAACTGACTATGACTAGCCAGTTTATAGTTCAGGAAACAACTTCCGCAAGATCTTCGGCGTAATACTCTGTCCTGGTCCTGCGTAGGTATAGGTATGCAGGTACATGGCAGGGTTAAAGTTAAGCTCGATACAGGTGCAGTTTGGTTCTTCCTTGTTGGCTGGCTTGGTGCGGTCGGGGATAATCAAGTCCACACCGCAGGCCCAGGCCCCCATAGCGGTGGCCATATCTGCAGCCAGTTGTTTGTAAGTTTCGTCCATCTGGTCGGTCATATCAATAGAGTCACCACCGGTGGAGATATTGGAATTGCCACGCAGAAAGGCTTGAACGCCCTCAGGCAAGACAGTGTCAGGTGTGTAGCCCTGTTGCTCCAACATGAGCAGTTCGATATCACCCAGATTGATGATTTCAAGCGGTGATCGGTGATCGCGACCCCGCAGAGGGTCTTGATTTTTTTGCTCCACTAATTCTCGGATGGTTGATTGTCCATCCCCGACGACATTGGCTGCGACACGGAGCAGAACAGCCTCGCACTTGCCGTCCAAGATGAAGAAACGGTACTCGGTTCCCGCCACGAACTCCTCCACTAGTACATGGCTATCTTCTGAAAAGGCGATGTCCAGGGCTTTTTCATAGTCCGCAAGACTGGCTGGCTCCTGGAAGATAGAGATGCCTAGGCCGAAGTTGGTGGATTTTGGTTTGATAACAATAGCAGAGCTGGCTACCTGTCCGTAATACCGCAGGGCCTCTTCCTTGTGAGAGAATTCCGCTCCCGCAGGCACTGGGAAACCAGCCTGGTCCAGTATCTTCTTGGTTACGACCTTGTTGGCCATGGCCAGAGGAATGACGTAGTTGTCCTTGGAGGTCATGTTGCCATTTTTGATGTACTCGACATGGTCACCATGCCAGAGCTTGAGAAACTGGTCTTCTTCATCCAAAATCTCGACATGCAAGCCCATTTGAATGGCGTCAAAGAGAATCATCTGGGTGGAGAGTTCCATGTTTTCATAGCCCTTGAGGGCGTATGGGGCTGTCCAAGCATAGTCATGGAAGAGTCGTCCTTGCTGCTGGCCAAATCGTTCCAAAGATCCATCTTCAACCTGCTCTGCTATTTTTCCAGAGAGGGTCAAACGTGGGTCTTGAAGGGCAGCCTTCACTTGAGCGATGAGCTGGCTGTAGTAGTCGTCCAGTCCAAAGTGGGCGACAATCGCTGTCATGGCGGTCAGGATAGGGCTGGCGTCTGCCTCTGCTGGTAGGGGAGTGTGGGGATGGCTGAGGGCAATGCGGTTGTTAAGCTGATGGGCCTGCGCCAATTGTGCGTCGACATCGGTTAAATCATCTAGCCACAAGAGGGCGAGAATGAAGAGATGAACTGTGTCCAAGGTCCCTTGGCTGATGGCCAGTTGGTCGAAGGGATTGAGGTCAAAGGTCCGAAACTCCAAATAAGAAATGCCCTTGGTCAGATAGTCGCGACTGACCTTGGCACCGCGGAGGCGAACTGCAGAGTAAAATTCCTTTTCGGCAGACAACTGACCGCTAGCAACCGCCTGCTCGATGTCGGTCACATATTGCTTCAAGGAAGAGAAGGAGATGTGGACATCGGGGGCGTTGACATAGCCGTAGTTGGAATTGCGAATAGACCGCACGCAGCCAATTTCCTCTGTCAAAAATCCTTTTTCAGCCAGACTGCTAGCTCCGTAGAGGTAGGTCAAGAGCCAACGGTAGCGTAGGAAATTCTGAGCCAGCTTGAGATAGAGGGCATTTTTGAAGGTGATGAGGTCGTCGTAATCGCTGGCTTCAAAGAGTTGCTGGGTCAGGTCTTTGCCCAATTCAAAGTTATAATGGATGCCCGACATGGACTGCAAGAGCTTGCCGTAGCGTTGCCCCAAACCGACCCGATACTGGTACTCAAATTCGCTTTCTAGCTGGGCGATTTGAATTTCGTCCTCGGTGATGTGAGGAGGCATGGACAGGGGCCAAAGGTATTCGTCCTTGTTCATGGATCGACAGGCAACGTCTGTGATGGCGCCCAAAAAGCGACGCGCTTCTTTGGTCGACTGGGTAACAGGCGTAATCAGCTCTAGCTGTGGCTCGCTGTAGTCGGTCTGGATATAGGGATGGAAGGATCGTGAACCTAGTTTTTCAGGGTGGGGCGTCTGAGCCACACGATTTTCAGTGTTAATCCGCAGAGATTCTCTTTCTAAGCCAAAAGTTGCTTGAAGAATGGGTGCGGTAGAGGGTAAGTGTTTCAGCATAGTGTCTATTCCTGTTATTTTCTTATTCCAATTTTATCTAGTTTGCTGAAGAAATACAAATTTTCGCTACGTTTTGGCTTGAAAATCCAGAGAAAACGACCAAAAGCAAGGTTCAGACTTCGGAATTTTCCATCAAAGGATATAATATTTTTGTAAAAACAGCGCCAACAATCGTATTTTGCTTGTTTTAGAAACAGTCAAAAAATAAAAGTTCGTCATTTTTGAAATACGGGCTATTTCTTGATGAAACGTTCGTTTTTTGATAGAATAGATTGTAAACGAAACTTGCAGGTGAAATTCCTGCCAGAAGTGTTTGAAAGGAATTGGACACCAAGGAAAAGTTGGAGCTGTCAAAGGTTTAAAGGCAGACTTTCTAGTCGATTTGGCGGTGTTCTAGGTATCTTAAATTATGACATCAGTAGTTGTTGTTGGAACTCAGTGGGGCGATGAAGGAAAAGGCAAAATCACGGATTTCCTCTCTGCCAATGCGGAAGTCATCGCACGTTATCAAGGTGGTGACAATGCAGGTCACACCATCGTCATCGATGGCACCAAGTACAAATTGCATCTGATTCCATCAGGAATTTTCTTTCCAGAAAAAATCTCTGTCATCGGTAACGGTGTCGTGGTCAATCCAAAATCCTTGGTTAAGGAAATCAACTACCTCCATGATTCAGGTGTGACGACAGATAATTTGCGGATTTCAGACCGCGCACACGTCATCTTGCCTTATCACATCAAATTGGACCAGTTGCAGGAAGAATCCAAAGGTGAGAACAAGATTGGTACAACCAACAAGGGTATCGGTCCAGCTTACATGGACAAGGCTGCGCGTGTTGGTATCCGTATCGCAGACCTCTTGGACAAGGAGATTTTTGCGGAGCGTTTGAAAACAAACTTGGCTGAGAAAAACCGTTTGTTTGAGAAAATGTATGAGTCAACTCCGATTGAGTTTGACGAAATCTTTGAAGAATACTATGCTTACGGTCAAGAAATCAAAAAGTATGTAACAGATACCTCTGTTATCTTGAACGATGCCCTCGACCAAGGCAAACGTGTCTTGTTTGAAGGTGCCCAAGGGGTTATGTTGGATATTGACCAAGGTACCTATCCATTCGTTACTTCTTCAAACCCAGTTGCTGGTGGTGTGACCATCGGTAGCGGTGTCGGCCCAAGCAAGATTGACAAGGTTGTTGGTGTATGTAAGGCCTACACTAGCCGTGTTGGTGACGGACCATTCCCAACTGAATTGCACGATGAAATCGGAGACCGTATCCGCGAAATCGGTAAGGAATACGGTACGACAACAGGTCGTCCACGCCGTGTCGGTTGGTTTGACTCAGTGGTGATGCGCCATAGCCGCCGTGTGTCAGGTATTACCAATTTGTCCCTCAACTCGATTGACGTCTTGTCAGGTCTTGACACCTTGAAAATCTGCGTGGCTTACGATTTGGATGGTGAGCGTATTGACCACTACCCAGCAAGCTTGGAACAGCTCAAACGCTGCAAACCAATCTACGAAGAAATGCCAGGTTGGTCAGAAGATATCACAGGTGTGCGTAGTTTGGATGAATTGCCAGAAGCGGCTCGCAACTATGTTCGTCGCATCAGCGAATTGGTCGGTGTTCGTATCTCAACCTTCTCAGTTGGACCAGGTCGCGAACAAACCAACATCCTTGAAAGTGTCTGGAGTTCTAAATAGGATATTGAGCGGGAAATCAGTAGAGTTAGGAGGAGAAAAATAGTATGTTCCTCATATTGGGTGTTACTGGAGTCCTGTTCTTATTCAGCATATTGGTGGGCTACCTGGTTTTCGTGGTTGCTTGGAGTTTGCCACGTATGGAGGATAAACAGCAACATCGTTACTATTTGATAGGCTCCTTGCTAAGTCTGCTCCTATTTCCCTTTATTGGACCCTTGGTTTTTCCTATATTTGGCTTTAGCCTTGGTTATGGAATTTCTGCTCCACTGTCAAAAGGATGGAGAACCTTTTTGATAATAGTAGGGGTGGTATTGCTGCTTTGTTCAGGTCTAGCTCTTTTTTGGATTGCCGAAACCGTGTTGGATCTATATTCAAATTAAAGATTGAAGGGCAAGTTCTATCTGAACTTGTTCTTTTTTGATATTCTGCTATAATAGATTTTACTAGATTCTATAAAATAAAGAGGTTTACAAATGGAAAGTTTATTTTTACCCCTAATCATGGTGGCTATGGTTGGTTTCATGTTTTATTCACAGCGTAAGCAACAGAAACAGCGCCAAGACGCCCTTAGTCAAATCAAAAAAGGTGACGAGATCGTGACCATAGGTGGCTTGTTTGGTATCGTTGATGAAATCGACGACAAGAAGGTCGTTCTGGATGTGGACGGTGTCTATTTGACTTTTGAACGCGGAGCCATTCGCAATCGTGTGACGCCGGCTACCACGACAACAGTAGCAGCAGAAGAACCAGCTCTAGAAACGGTTGAGCCAGTTCAAGAATCAGTTATTGAGGAATAAAGACGAAAAACCAGGGAATCCTTGGTTTTTATCTTATCCTCATGATGTGCTTTTTGCTTAAAAACTAGAGACTGTGGTATAATAGACTGATTATAGCTTGAGGAAAAAGTCATGTTTAAGTGGAATTTTAAGAAAAAAGAGAAGTTTGAGACGCCTGTGGAGGTGCCCAAACATATTGCCATCATCATGGATGGGAATGGGCGCTGGGCTAAAAAACGGATGCAGCCTCGGATTATGGGTCATAAGGCCGGTATGGATGCCCTGCAAAAGGTAACAAAAACAGCGTCTAAACTAGGGGTCAAGGTCCTGACAGTCTATGCCTTCTCAACGGAAAATTGGTCCCGTCCTGAGAAGGAAGTCAAATTTATTATGAATTTGCCGGTTGAATTTTACGATAAATACGTGCCGGAGCTTCATGCCAACAATGTGAAAATCCAGATGATTGGTGACCATTCTCGCCTGCCAGAGGCGACCTTGAAGGCACTGCGGATGGCAGAAGAAAAGACCAGGAGAAATACCGGTCTCATCCTCAATTTTGCCTTGAATTATGGCGGTCGTGATGAGCTGTCTCGTGCGATTAAGGCGATTTCGCAGGATATTTTGGATGCTAAGTTCAATCCAGGGGATATTGATGACAAGCTGATTGCTGATTATCTGTATACAGGTAGTTTGCCGGTTTCCCTGCGAGACCCTGATTTGGTCATTCGGACCAGTGGTGAACTCCGTCTCAGTAATTTTTTGCCCTGGCAGATAGCCTACAGTGAGCTCTACTTCACTGACGTGGCCTGGCCGGACTTTGATGGAGAAGCTCTGCTATTAGCCATAAAAGAATACAATCGTCGCCACAGAAGATTTGGTGGTGTGTAAGGAGAAATGATGACAAAGGAACTAAGAACACGGGTGATATCGGCGGTCGTTGCACTGACCCTCTTTATCCCTGTTATATATATTGGTGGGGTGACCTTCCAATTGGTGCTGGGGCTCTTGGCCATGCTGGCTACTGCGGAATTGATGCGGATGTACAAGCTGGCGCCTAATTCCATTGAGGGTATCCTGGCCATGCTGGGAAGTTTTGTCTTGACCCTTCCGCTTGAGAACTATCTGCCATTTTTGCCGACGGATGGGAACTATGTGGCCTTTACGGTCATTGTCTTTATTCTGATGGGTTCCATCGTCTTCCATACAGGCACCTATACTTACTCAGAAGTGGTCTATCCTATTGCCAGCAGTTTTTATATCGGGGTTGGTTTCCACAATCTGGCCCTGGCGCGTATGGATAGTCTCAACAAGCTATTCTTTGCCCTGCTGCTTGTCTGGGCGACGGATATCGGTGCCTATATGCTTGGTCGTCAGTTTGGCAAACGCAAGCTGGCTCCTATGGTATCACCTAATAAATCTATTGAAGGTTTTCTCGGTGGGATTGCTTCGGCAGTTGTAGTGGCAGCCATCTATCTCATCTTCTCCAAGGAAATTCGTGACGTCTATTCAATTCCCTTGATGCTGGTCTTGGCGGCTGTATTTTCTGTCGTGGCCCAGTTTGGAGATCTGGTTGAGAGTGCTATCAAGCGCCGTTTTGGTGTCAAGGATTCTGGTAATCTGATTCCAGGGCATGGCGGTATCTTGGATCGTTTTGACAGTGTCATTTTTGTCTTTCCAATCATGCACTTCTTCGGCTTATTTTAAGGAGGTTCCATGAAGGGAATTTTAGCATTTATTTTTATCTTTGGCGTGATTGTGGTTATCCATGAATTTGGTCACTTCTATTTCGCCAAAAAAGCAGGCATCCTGGTTCGGGAATTTGCCATTGGTATGGGTCCGAAAATTTTCGCTCATACGGGCAAGGACGGGACGGCCTATACGATTCGTATTCTTCCGCTTGGCGGCTATGTTCGTATGGCTGGCTGGGGCGAGGACAAGACGGAGATTAAGACCGGGACACCGGCCAGTTTGACCCTCAATTCAGACGGCATTGTGATTCGAATCAACCTATCGGGTAAGGGCTTTGATGTCAACAGTCTGCCCATGAATGTGACCGGCTTTGACTTTGAAGATAGGCTGGAAATCACTGGTCTGGTCCTGGATGAGACCAAGACCTATAAGGTGGACCACGACGCGACCATTGTCGAGGAAGATGGGACGGAAGTCCGCATTGCACCGCTGGATGTCCAGTATCAAAATGCGACGATCTGGGGTCGGCTCATGACTAACTTTGCGGGTCCCATGAACAACTTTATCCTCGGTGTTTTGGCCTTCATCCTGCTTATGTTCATGCAGGGCGGTGTGGCCGATACGTCTAGCAATCAGGTGACAGTTGTAGAGGGTAGTGCCCTTGCAGCTGCTGGATTAGAGACTGGAGATAAGATTCTCTCGGTCAATGGTCAGGTAACAGATTCTTACGCCGATATTTCTAAGATGATTGGGCAGGCAGTGCAGGATGCTAGCAGTGCTCCTAAGTTTGACTTGCTTGTGGAGCAGGACGGGACTGAGAAGAATGTGTCTGTGACTGCCAAGCAGGAAGATGGCACCTACAGACTAGGTGTTTCCCCTATTTTGAAGACGGGTGTCTTGGACAAGATTATTGGTGGTGTCCAGCAGGCCGGAGTGACAGCTCTCATGATTGTCACAGCTTTGAAAAATCTGATTGCCAGCTTTGATGTCAAGCAACTAGGTGGTCCTGTGGCTATCTACTCTGTCAGCAATCAAGCGGCTCAAGATGGTTGGATGTCCATTATTGGACTGATGGCTATGTTGTCGATAAACGTAGGAATTTTCAATCTCATTCCGATTCCGGCTCTTGATGGTGGTAAAATTGTTATGAATATCCTGGAAGGAATTCGTCGCAAACCGCTCAAGCCAGAAACGGAATCCTACATCACGCTGGCAGGCGTTGCAATCATGGTCGTCCTCATGCTGGTCGTGACCTGGAATGACATTATGCGGGTATTTTTCTAAAATAAAATTTGCAAGGAACTGAATGCCTGCTCTAGGCAAGATGTTCCAGGAACTAAAGAAGAAAGGAAGACAGAGAGTTACTGATTTGAACTCGAGCGTCAGCTTGGAATTTTCAGTCGTCGCCAGTCATTCGTCTCTGTTTTTTCAAAATAAAGAAAGGAACTGAATGCGTGATAAACGCAGGAAGTTCTGAAAACTAAGAAAAAGAAAGGAACAGAGAGTTTTTAGATTTGAACTCGAGCGTCAGCGAGGGTTTTGAAAAGTGAATTCTCTGCCTTCTAAATCAAGTAAGCTACGAAAGGAATTGAATGCGTGCTATACGTAGGATGTTCTGAAAACTATGAAAGGAACTGAACACGGGCTGAAACCTGTGTCTTCCTAACAATAAAGATTAAGAAAGGAATTGAATGCGTGCTAAAAACTTTACGAAAAAGATAAACCTGCCTAGTGCCAAAGGCACTGCGTTAGGTTTCCTATTTTCGTTTCGTTTTCTTAACGCACTTATATCTTAACTATGAAACAGTCTAAAATGATTATCCCGACTTTGCGGGAGATGCCTTCTGATGCGCAGGTCATCAGTCATGCGCTTATGGTGCGTGCTGGTTATGTGCGTCAGATTTCCGCTGGGATTTACAGCTACTTGCCGTTGGCCAACCGTGTGATTGAAAAAGCCAAAAATATCATGCGGGAGGAATTTGACAAGATTGACGCCATCGAATTTTTGGCGCCTGCTCTCTTGTCAGCCGACATTTGGCGCGAGTCTGGTCGTTACGATACCTACGGCGACGACCTTTACAAGCTCAAAAACCGCGAGGGTTCCGACTTTATCTTGGGTCCAACCCATGAAGAAACCGTGACCCTTTTGGCGCGTGATGCGGTCCAGTCTTACAAACAGTTGCCGCTCAACATCTACCAAATCCAGCCGAAATACCGTGATGAAAAACGCCCACGTAACGGTCTTCTCCGTGGTCGCGAGTTCATCATGAAAGATGGCTACAGCTTCCATGCTAGCTATGAGAGCTTGGACCAGACCTACGATGATTACAAGCGTGCCTATGAGGCTATTTTCACTCGTGCAGGCTTGGAGTTCAAGGCCATTATCGGTGACGGTGGTGCCATGGGTGGTAAGGATAGCCAGGAATTTATGGCTATTACACCAGACCGTACTGACCTGGACCGTTGGGTTGTCTTGGACAAGTCGGTAGCTTCTTTTGACGAAATTCCAGAGGACGTATTGGCAGCCATCAAGGCGGAACTTTTGGCTTGGAATGTTTCTGGTGAAGATACCATTGCCTACTCTAGTGAATCTGGCTATGCAGCCAACCTGGAAATGGCGACTAGCGCCTACAAACCAAGTACAGCAGTTGTCGTCGAAGAAGACTTGGTTAAAGTTGCTACACCTGATGCTAAAACCATCGATGAGGTTGCAGCCTTCTTGAACGTTGCTGAAGAGCAAACGATCAAAACCATGCTCTTTATGGCAGATGGCGAGCCAGTTGTTGCCCTCCTTGTCGGCAATGACCAGGTCAACGATGTCAAATTGAAAAACTACCTCGGCGCAGATTTCTTTGATGCGGCTAGTCCAGCAGATGCAGAAAAAGTCTTCGGTGCAGGCTTTGGTTCTCTTGGCCCAGTTGGTTTACCAGAAAATATCAAGATTATCGCCGACCGCAAAGTGCAAGATGTGAAGAACGCTGTAGTTGGTGCTAACGAAGATGGTTTCCACTATACAGGTGCCAATGCAGGGCGTGATTTCCAAGTGACTGAGTATGTGGATATTCGTGAAGTCAAGGAAGGGGAGCCTTCTCCAGATGGACACGGAGTTCTCAACTTTGCTCGCGGTATTGAGATCGGTCATATCTTCAAACTGGGTACCCGTTATTCAGATAGCATGAATGCCAACATCTTGGATGAGAATGGTCGTTCTATGCCGATTATCATGGGATGCTACGGAATCGGTGTTAGTCGTCTCTTGTCAGCAGTTCTTGAGCAACACGCTCGTCTCTTTGTTAACAAGACACCAAAAGGTGAATACCGTTATGCTTGGGGCATCAACTTCCCTAAAGAATTGGCACCGTTTGATGTACATTTGATTCCAGTCAATGTTAAGGACGAAGAAGCTATGGCATTAACTCAGTCAATCGAAGCTAGCTTAATCGGTGCTGGTTATGAAGTCTTGACCGATGACCGCAATGAACGCGTCGGAGTGAAATTCTCAGACAGCGACCTGATCGGTTTGCCAATCCGTGTGACCGTCGGTAAGAAAGCTGCCGACGGCGTGGTCGAAGTCAAAATCAAGGGCACTGGTGACACTGTCGAAGTCCATGTCGACCAGCTCTTGGAAACTTTGAAAATTTTGAATAAGTAACAAATAAAGGAGAGGTTGGGCATAAAGTCCAGCCTCTAACTATTTTATTATGTGATTTTTAGTTCGGGAGCGAGAAAGAACTCGATAGATGAAAAGAGAGTTCATTTTCCCCGCACAGCTTCAACTGTTTGGGAGACAGTTGAAGGTTGGAAATTGAGCGAACTCAGTTCGCATCATACGTAAAGGTCTGGTTCGGAGCGTAAAACGCGAAGTGCTGAGGATTGTTTCACAATCCCAATTTCCCACCTTTTACAGTTCCGCAAACTGTGAAACCCCAATCAACCCCTGAGCTGAGATGTTGACACAAACTAAAGAAAGCGAGCCTAGGCTTTTTGCCCAGGCTCTTTTAATAATGAATCTATTTTTTGATTTCAAGCTCCTGTAATTGGTGCAAAATGGTCTCTAAATCAGCTCCTGCCTGCAGGAGAGCGGCAGCTGTATAGCAACCTTCAACGACGGGAACAGTCTGAATCAGGACTTCTTTTTCTGAAAAATCAGCAACCATTTCGATATTCATCCGAGCGCTTCCTAGGTCGAAAAAGGCTAAGATGGTGTCTGCATCATTTTCTTCTAACTTTGCCTGGACGGTCTCAAAGCTAGTGCCGATTGAACCATCCTCCAAGCCACCGCAGTAGGTCAAAGAAACGTCCTGAGTTACTTCCGAGACTAAATCGATAATCCCCTGGGCAAGATTTTTGGAATGGGAGACTAGTAAAATGCCAGTTTTTGTCATGAACCTGTCACCTCCAGGAGGGATTCAAAGAGTAGGCCAGATGAGTAAGAACCAGGATCGATGTGGCCGACAGAACGTTCTCCAACATAGGAAGCACGTCCCTTAGTCGCAAGTGTATCAGCAGTAGCTTGGACAATTTCCTGAATCAGATTAGGAGTGAGTTTGTCTTCCCTAATGGCAGAGATGACAGGGGTCCAGACGTCGACCATGGTTTTTTCGCCCAGCTCCGCCTTGCCGCGTTTTTGAATCATATCCAGGCCTTCTTGTAACATAGAAGCCAGTTCAGCACCAGCTTGGCTAGCCTTGGACAAACCCATAAAGGCCGAACCGTAGAGGGGACCAGAGGCACCACCTACCTTACTGAGCAGTTGCATGGCTACAATTTTGAAAATCTGGTCCGCACTGGCAAATTCCTTGCCATCCAGTTCAGTCATAACAGCAGCCATCCCACGGGCCATATTGCCTCCATGGTCACCATCACCAATAGGGGTGTCCAGCTCGCTTAGGTAATCCTTGTTTGCTTGAATTTTTTCGTTGAATCGTGTCATCCAAGCCAATGCTGTTCTTACATCCATAGTTTTTCTCCTACCAGCCGGCTACTTGTACAGGGGCGTTTAGAGCCTCTAGCCAGCTTGGTTCTTCTAATTTTATAAGGGTCAATGATAGGCCAGCCATATCAATTGATGTCATGTAATCGCCGATTTTCTTGTAGTCTACCTCAATGCCTTTTTCCAGCAATAGTTTAGCTACGTCGTTGGCAAAGACATACTGCTCCATGAGTGGGGTTGCGCCTAGACCATTGATGAGAAGACCGTAATGTTCGCCTTCTTTGAGCTCAAAGCCTTTGGCTAATTTTTCAACCAATTCGGCTGCCAATGTTGCGGACGGTTGCAATTTTTCCTTCTTATAGCCAGGTTCGCCGTGGATGCCGACCCCATATTCAAACTCATCTTCTTCTAAAACGAAGCCAGGTTTTCCTACTTCAGGAACGGTTGCACCAGATAGGGCCAGACCAATTGTCTTAATCTGTGGAACTAATTTGTCGGCCAACTCTTTGATGGCAGCGAGAGACTGGCCTTGTTCAGCAGCATGTCCGAGAATTTTATGAACTAGGATGGTTCCAGCAACCCCGCGTCGACCTTGGGTATAGAGGCTATTTTCCACGGCAATATCATCGTCGACAACTACACTTGCGACCTCGATACCCTCCATTTCCGCCAATTCTTGCGCCATCTCAAAGTTCATGATGTCGCCAGAGTAGTTTTTGATGACCATAAAGACGCCAGCTCCCTCGTCAGCAGCCTTAATGGCTTCCAAGATTTGGTCTGGTGTTGGTGAGGTAAATACTGCGCCACATACAGCGGCGGACAACATGCCCTTGCCGACAAAGCCTGCATGAGAAGGTTCATGACCAGAGCCCCCTCCTGAGATGATGCCGACTTTACCAGTTTTTTCAGCCTTGCGGACAATGACTTCAAAGCCCTCTATACGTTCTACCAGGTCATTGTGCATAAAGACCAGGCCATTGAGCATTTCGTCAACAACATTTTCAGGTTGATTGATAATTTTTTTCATGAGAAAACCTCCGTGATATAATACTAAGATTATTATATTGTATTGTGTAGGCAAATTAAAGGGACAATTGGTCAATTTTGTCCCTTTTTTTACATAAGTGTATCTGATAATGTATAATAAGATAGGAGAGACCAGAAGGGAGGCAGCATGGGCACTTCATTGCTGACCAAAAAGCGCATCGCAAAGGCATTTAAAAAGCAGTTGATTGAAAAGGGATTTGAGAAGGTGTCTGTGGTAGAGGTTATGCAGGAGGCTGCTATCCGTCGCCAGACCTTCTACAATCATTTCCTAGACAAGTATGAGCTCTTAGATTGGATTTTTAAGACGGAGCTGGAAGAGCAGATTACGGATAATTTGAATTATATTAGTGGATGGAAGTTGTTGGATGAGTTACTTTACTATTTCGACAGCAACCAGTCTTTTTATGCACGGATTTTTTCAGTCAATGAGCAGAATGACTTCAGGAGCTATTTATCTGACTATGTTAGGCTTTTGTTGGAAAAAATCATAGATGAGTGGTCTGTTAAGCAAGAGGTAGAAGTAGTAGGGTCGTTAAGGCTCTTCCTATTAGCCTACCATACCAAGGGTTTGGTGGGCTTTATTGAGGCGGGGGTGGTTGACCCCAATCACCAGCTACATACTTCCTATCGGAACCTAGTTTCCGTCTTGTTGCAATCACTTGAAGGAGGGAGAGGACAATGAGTCAATTGCCATTATTTTATCAGGAGGAAGACTTGCTACAATCCTATATAGATGGGCTCTTGCTGGCTCATCCTCATTTGGAGCAACTGGAGAATTATCCCATTATTGTGGATAAAAATCAGGCCGAGGACCGGGTGCCGATTTTGTCGGGTGGTGGTTCCGGGCATGAACCGGCTCATATTGGTTTTGTCGGCCAGGGTATGCTGACTGCCGCTGTCTATGGGAAAATCTTTATTCCACCGACTCCAGAGCAGATTTTAAGAGCCATCCGCCATATCAATAGAGGCCAGGGTGTCTTTGTCATTGTCAAGAATTTCGAGGCTGATTTAGCAGACTTCGGCCAGGCCATTAAACAGGCGCGTCAGGAAGGAATCGATGTCCGCTATATTGTTTCCCACGATGATATTTCTGTCGAGCCCAAAAAGCAATTTCAGATGCGGCATCGGGGGCTGGCTGGCACTATTTTCTTGCATAAAATCTTAGGTGCTGCGGCTCAGGCTGGGGCCAGTTTGGCTGAACTGGAGGCCCTTGGCCTAGAATTGGCGACGGAGATTGCTACCATTGGCTTTGCGACCAGGTCTGCTCATTTTCCTGGGCATGACCAACCCCTCTTTCAGCTGGAAAAGGGCAAGATTTCCTATGGCATGGGGATTCACGGGGAGGAAGGTTACCGGACGGTCACTTTTGAATCGGCTGAGCAGTTGGCCAATGAAATCGTCAACAAATTAAAGATAAAATTCCACTGGCGAGAGGGTGAAGATTATATCCTTTTGGTCAACAATTTGGGTACCGTTTCAGAGTTGGAATTGGGAATCTTCACGAATGCTATCTGCCAATTTCTAGATTTGCAGGGCCTGCAGCTTCCTTTTATCAAGCAGGGAAGATTGATGACCAGCTTAGACATGGCTGGGATTTCGGTGACCCTCTGTCGCTTGAAAGACCGTAAGTGGCTGGATTATCTGCTAGCGGATACGGATGCGGCTGCCTGGTAGAAAGGTGAATGTGGTCAGGACTTGCCATAGTCTTCCCCTCGAAAATTGGGCTGGATTGTGGTAAAATACTCCTAACAACATTCAAAGGAAATCAACATGTCAGATAAATTTCAACTCTTGCTCCAACAGATCAATATGCCTCTTGATGCTCGGCAATCAGAGGCTTTTTCATCTGGAAAGATTGAGAAGGTTGTCCTTCACAAGGTCAGCAAGCTCTGGGAATTTACCTTCCGCTTACCTGCTCCCTTGCCCCTTCTGGATTATCAGCTTTTCAAGGCAAGGCTAGCTACTGAGTTTGAAAAGATGGGCAATAGGGTCCGTTTTGCCATTGTGACGGATTTGGAAGCCTACGACGGTGACTTGCTGGTGGCCTACTATCCGGAGGCCTTTACGGAGGAGCTCTGCCAGAGTGCTGGTTTCAAGGCCCTCTTTCAGCCGCTGGAAGTCGTCTATCGGGATGGTGTTCTCTGGATCAAGGGACCTGAAACCATTGACACGGTTCATTTTCGCAAGAATCATCTGCCAAATCTAGTCGAGCAATACGCCCGTTTTGGCTTTGCAAATCTCAAGGTGGACATCGAAGTTTGTCAAACCATGACCGAGCAACAGGCTGCGGACTTCCAGAATCAGAATGAGCAAATTTACCAGCAGGCCAATGAGGAAAATCTGGCTGCTCTGGAACAACTAGCACAGATGGCGCCACCACCAGAGGCAGCTCAGCCATTTGTCCCAGAATATAAGAAGACCAACCGGCCTGCCAAGGTAGCCATCGATAAGGCGGAGATTACGCCTATGATTGAGGTTGACAGTGAGGAAAACCGCGTGGTCTTTGAGGGGCTAGTCTTTGAAGCGGAGCACAAGACAACCAAGACGGGACGGGTCATTATCAACTTCAAGATGACCGACTATACCTCTTCGTTTACCCTGCAAAAATGGGCTAAAAATGAGGAAGAGGCCCAGAAATTTAGCATGATAAAGAAGGGGCAATGGCTCCGGGTGCGGGGAAATGTGGAGACCAACAATTTCACCCGTGATCTGACCATGAATGTCCAGGAAATCCAAGAAGTCAAGAAGGAAATCCGCAAGGACCTGATGCCAGAAGGTGAGAAACGGGTCGAATTTCATGCCCATACCAACATGTCAACCATGGATGCCCTTCCTGCCGTTGAGGACTTGGTGGCACGGGCTGCAGCCTGGGGGCACAAGGCGGTTGCTATTACCGACCACGGCAATGTCCAGTCCTTCCCTCATGGTTACCACGCTGCCAGAAAAGCGGGTATCAAGCCGATTTTCGGGATGGAGGCCAATATCGTTGAGGACTCGGTGCCTATTGTCTACAATGAGACGGATTTGGTTTTGTTAGATGCGACTTATGTAGTCTTTGACGTGGAGACGACCGGACTTTCTGCGGTCAACAATGCTCTGATTCAGATTGCGGCATCTAAGATGTACAAGGGCAATATCATTGCAGAATTTGATGAATTTATTGATCCGGGGCACCCACTCAGCCAGTTCACGACCGAGTTGACGGGAATTACGGACCAGCATGTGCAGGGGTCCAAGCCCTTGGAGCAGGTCCTGCGGGAGTTTCAGGAATTCTGTCAGGACAGCGTTCTGGTTGCCCACAATGCCAGCTTTGACGTCGGCTTTATGGATGTCAACTATGAACGGGCGGGTCTGCCGACCATTACGCAGCCGGTCATTGATACGCTGGAATTTGCCCGCAATCTCTATCCAGATTTCAAACGGCACGGTTTGGGGCCGCTGACTAAGCGGTTTGGGGTTGCCTTGGAGCACCACCACATGGCCAACTACGATGCCGAGGCGACTGGTCGTCTACTCTTTATTTTCTTGAAAGATGCACTCGAAAAGCACGCTATTGCCAATCTCAATCAGCTCAATCGTGACCTGATTGCTGAGGATTCCTACAAAAAAGCCCGCGTCAAGCATGCGACGGTCTATGTGATCAATCAGGTCGGGCTGAAAAATATCTTCAAGCTGGTTTCCCTGTCCAATACCCAGTATTTTGAGGGTGTTCCTCGGATTCCGCGGACGGTGCTGGATGCTCATCGAGAAGGCTTGATTTTGGGAACGGCCTGCCAAGAGGGTGAAGTCTTCGACGAACTCTTGTCCAAGGGCATTGACGATGCGGTTAAGAAGGCTACCTACTATGACTTTATCGAGGTCATGCCTCCAGCCCTCTACGCGCCCATGATTGCCAAGGAGCAATTCAAGAACATGGGCGAGATTGAGGAGACCATCAAGCAGTTGATTGAGGTCGGTCGCAGGGCTAATCTGCCTGTTCTTGCGACGGGTAATGTCCACTATATTGACCCCGAGGAAGAAATTTATCGTGAAATTATTGTGCGGGCCTTGGGCCAAAGTTCGCCGATTAACTGGACTATCGGCAATGGTGAGAATGCCCAGCCTGCTCCCCTGCCCAAGGCGCATTTCCGTACTACCAGTGAAATGCTGGATGATTTTGCCTTCCTAGGCGAGGCGCAGGCGCGTGAGATTGTCATCACTAATCCAAATGCCATGCTGGACCGTTTCGAGGATGTGGAAGTGGTCAAGACTGACCTCTACACGCCCTATATTGAAAAGGCAGAAGAGACAGTGGCGGAGTTGACCTACCAGAAGGCTTTCGAGATTTATGGCAATCCTCTGCCGGATATTATTGACCTGCGAATTGAGAAGGAATTGACGTCCATTCTGGGTAATGGATTCGCCGTGATTTACCTGGCATCGCAGATGTTGGTGCAACGGTCAAATGAACGGGGCTACCTGGTTGGTTCACGGGGGTCTGTCGGCTCCAGTTTCGTTGCGACCATGATTGGGATTACCGAAGTAAACCCTATGCCTCCTCACTATGTCTGCCCCAA
This sequence comes from Streptococcus sp. P25B114, assembly GCF_053010325.1. NCBI lineage: Bacteria > Bacillati > Bacillota > Bacilli > Lactobacillales > Streptococcaceae > Streptococcus > Streptococcus sp. P25B114. The sequence continues at coordinate 60,176 of NZ_JBRKNW010000008.1, forward strand.
CTGCCAGCATAGTGAATTTATCACAGACGGTTCCTATGGTTCGGGCTTCGATATGCCGGATAAGCCTTGTCCCCAGTGTGGCAACAAGTACAACAAGGACGGACAGGATATTCCCTTCGAGACCTTCCTTGGTTTTGATGGGGACAAGGTACCCGATATTGACTTGAACTTCTCTGGTGATGACCAGCCCTCTGCCCACTTGGATGTGCGAGATATTTTCGGCGCGGAAAATGCCTTTCGGGCAGGAACGGTAGGTACGGTTGCGGCCAAGACAGCCTACGGTTTTGTCCGTGGCTACGAGCGGGACTATGGTAAATTCTACCGTGATGTGGAAGTGGAACGCTTGGCTGCTGGAGCGGCTGGGGTCAAACGGACGACTGGTCAGCACCCAGGGGGAATTATCGTATTCCCTGACTACATGGATGTCTATGACTTTACGCCTGTCCAATATCCTGCCGATGATGTGACGGCCAACTGGCAGACCACCCACTTTAACTTCCACGATATTGACGAGAACGTCCTCAAGCTCGATGTCCTGGGGCACGATGACCCGACCATGGTTCGTAAATTGCAGGACTTGTCTGGCATCAATCCACAGACTATTCCGGCGGATGACCCAGGTGTCATGGCCCTCTTTTCTGGCACGGAAATTCTGGGAGTTACCCCAGAGCAGATTGGCACACCGACCGGTATGTTGGGGATTCCCGAGTTTGGGACCAACTTTGTTCGAGGTATGGTGGAGGAAACCAAGCCGACCACCTTCTCTGAATTACTCCAGCTGTCTGGTCTATCCCACGGTACAGACGTTTGGTTGGGCAATGCCCAGGATTTGATTAAGGCGGGAATTGCCGACCTATCTACCGTTATCGGTTGTCGGGATGACATCATGGTTTATCTCATGCACGCAGGTTTGCCACCTAAGATGGCCTTTAACATCATGGAACGGGTGCGGAAGGGCATGTGGCTCAAGATTTCCGAGGAAGAGCGAAATGGCTATATCCAAGCCATGAAGGATAACAAGGTACCAGACTGGTACATAGAATCCTGTGGAAAAATCAAGTACATGTTCCCTAAAGCCCACGCGGCTGCCTACGTTATGATGGCCTTGCGGGTTGCTTATTTCAAGGTTCACTATCCTATTTACTACTATTGTGCTTATTTCTCTATTCGGGCCAAGGCCTTTGATTTGGCGACCATGTCTGGTGGTTTAGATAAAGTCAAGGCTAAGATGGAAGAAATTGCCCTTAAGAAGAAAAACAATGAAGCCTCAAACGTTGAACAGGACCTCTACACCACGCTTGAATTGGTCAATGAGATGCTGGAACGTGGTTTCAAGTTCGGTAAGCTAGACCTTTACAAGTCTCATGCGACTGACTTCTTGATTGAAGAAGACACCCTCATCCCCCCATTCGTCGCTATGGATGGTCTGGGAGAAAACGTAGCCAAGCAGGTTGTGGCGGCGCGTGCCGAGGGAGAATTCCTCTCCAAGACAGAACTCCGTAAACGGGGAGGTCTATCTAGCACGCTTGTTGAAAAAATGGATGAGATGGGCATCCTCGGCAAAATGCCAGAAGATAACCAGCTCAGTCTCTTTGATGATTTGTTTTAAACACCTGTTCACTGTTTCTTTTGGAAGCAGTGAATTTTTTTAAAAAATGAAGTCAAACCTCTTGACTAATGTTGTTAATAGGTATATAATCTCTACATAGTGATAAAAACTACTATGTAGTAACAATAAGAAAAGAGGAAACTATATGTCAAACTTTGCAAAACTTCAAGAAACTCGTCGTTCTATCTATGCACTTGGTAAAGAATTGCCAGTATCAAATGAAGAAGTAGTAGCACTCGTAGAGAAAGCCATGAAAGAATCTCCATCAGCTTTCAACTCACAATCAAGCCGTGCAGTTGTACTTTTCGGTGCTGAATCAGATGCTTTCTGGAACGAAATTGCCTACAGCGAATTGGAAAAAGTAACACCAGCAGAGGCTTTTGAAGCAACAAAAGGTCGCTTGGCTAGCTTTGCGTCAGGTGCTGGTACTATCTTGTTCTTCGAAGACCAAGATGTTGTCAAAGGCTTGCAAGAAAGCTTCCCACTTTACGCTGAAAACTTCCCAATCTGGTCTGAACAAGCTCACGGTATCAACTTGTACGCAGTATGGTTGGCTTTCGCTGAGAAAAATATCGGTATGAATGTACAACACTACAACCCATTGGTTGATGCACAAGTTGCTGAAAAATACGGTATCCCAGCTAACTGGAAACTCCGTGCCCAAGCACCATTCGGTAGCATTGCAGCTCCAGCAGCAGACAAAGACTACATGGCGGATGCTGACCGTGTAAAAGTTTTTGGTAACTAATACTCTGCGAAAATTGGAAATATCCGTTGTCAGTCTGTCCAGGTGAGTGTAAGACTGTCGGATAGAATCTGAGACTTCCTGTATCAGCAGGAAGTTTTTTTGTCAGTCTAGCTTCAAAATATGATACAATAATAGGGTATTTCAAAGTACAAAGGAGAAAAAAATGGTACTACCAAATTTTAAAGAAAATCTTGCAAAATACGCTAAACTCTTAGTTTCAACAGGTATCAATGTCCAACCTGGTCACACGGTTCAATTGACTATCGGTGTAGAACAGGCTGAGTTGGCTCGTTTGATTGTCAAAGAAGCTTACGCTCACGGTGCTAAGGAAGTCTTGGTCAACTGGTTGGACGATGTGATTGCGCGTGAACGTTTGGTCAATGTTGATGTGGAACTCTTGGAACAAGTTCATCCACAACGTATCACTGAAATGAACTATCTCTTGGAGCGTAAGGCCAGCCGTTTGGTTGTCTTGTCAGAAGATCCAGGTGCTTACGATGGCGTTGATCCAGAGAAATTGTCTCGCAACGCTCGTGCACTCAGCCAGGCTTTGAACCCAATGCGGCAAGCATCCCAAGCTAACAAAATCAGCTGGACACTCGGTGCAGCCTCTGGTTTGGAATGGGCCAAAAAAGTCTTCCCAAATGCAGCGTCTGACGAAGAGGCAGTGGACCTCCTTTGGGACCAAATCTTCAAGACTTGCCGTATCTACGAGGAAGATCCAATCAAGGCTTGGGAAGAGCACGAAGCACGCTTGGTGGCTAAGGCTAAGGTGCTTAACGACGAGCAGTTTGTCAAATTGCACTACACAGCACCAGGAACTGACCTCGTTCTCGGTATGCCGAAGAATCACTTGTGGGAAGCGGCTGGTTCGGTCAATGCCCAAGGTGAACACTTTATTGCCAACATGCCAACAGAAGAGGTCTTCACAGCACCTGACTACCGTGTGGCAGACGGTTACGTAACGTCTACAAAACCACTCAGCTACAACGGTAACATCATCGAAGGCATCAAGGTAACCTTCAAAGATGGTGAAATCGTGGATGTAACGGCTGAAAAAGGCGATGAAGTCATGAAGAAATTGGTCTTTGATAATGCTGGTGCTCGCGGTCTCGGTGAGGTTGCACTTGTGCCAGATAAGAGTCCGATTTCTCAATCAGGCGTGACCTTCTTCAATACTCTCTTTGATGAAAATGCCTCAAACCACTTGGCGATTGGTCAAGCCTATGCCTTCTCTATCGAAGGTGGTACAGAAATGAGCCAAGAAGAGCTCAAAGAAGCAGGCCTTAACCGTTCTGATGTCCATGTGGACTTCATGATTGGTTCTAACAAGATGAATATTGACGGGATCCGTGAAGACGGTACCCGTGTACCAATCTTCCGTGACGGCGAGTGGGCTATCTAATGATATTTGAATGAAACTGGGCAAAAAGCCCAGGATCACTTCTCAGAGTTCGTATCAACATCTCAGCGCAGTGGTTGATTGGCAGATTTGTTCGTATTTTGCACTCCAAATCTGACCTAATCAACTGTGCGGGGGTGGGAAGACGAACTCTTTTTGACCTAGTCGAGTTCTTTCCCACTCCCATTTTGTAAATAAGGAGGAATACGGAATGTTATCAAGTATAATTGCGGGTGCCATTATTGGCTTGATTGCTGGGGCTTTGACCTCATCAGATGACCGTCGTGGCTGTCTAGGAAATATCATCCTTGGACTTGCAGGTTCATGGATTGGACAGTTGCTCTTTGGTGATTGGGGTCTACAGTTTGCTGGTATGGCTTTGGTACCGTCAGTCTTTGGAGCAGTATTGCTGGTGGCGATTTTTTCTAGTTCTAGACGGAATTAACTAAAATAATTCTATTATCCGATTTTTTCTGAAAAAGTCGGATAAATTTACTGGTATGCCGATATTATTAAAAGTTGCTTTTCATAGCTTTCGTGTTATAATAGAAATAGAAAAAGGTAGTTGCGATAACAACCACCTGACGTAGAACCGTTAAAAAGACGGTGACTCGTTTATATTAGACTATAACTCGTCCAACAACTCGGTCAAAAGTGGGGACGGGTTATTTTTTGTCATTTTCTTTGAAGATTTTATAGCACAAGCTGATTAAAGCAATGGTAAAGCCACCAAAAGCTAGAATCGTTTGTACAACTTCAAAAGCTGTCAAAAGAATGCTCCTCCTTTCTGTTAGATTTTGATGAATTGCCCATAGGCATCACCTCACTTTCAGAAACTCAAGAGCCACCGTCTTCACTTTTCTACTAAATAATTATATCATAAAATGCAAATATGTATTATATTTCTGGTATGCTGAAAACATTCTGGATAGAAGATGTTATCAAGTATTATCGCAGGAGCCATTATTGGCTTGCTTGCAGGTGCTCTTACTTCGTCAGATGACCGTCGTGGCTGTCTTGGAAATATCATCCTTGGACTTGCAGGTTCATGGATTGGGCAACTGCTCTTTGGTGACTGGGTCCACAGTTTGCTGGAATGGCCTTGGTACCGTCAGTCTTTGGAGCAGTATTGCTGGTGGCAATTTTTTCTAGTAGTCGAAAAAGCTAGATAGGGAGTAAACTATAGTTTCATGAAGTAATAAAAAATGAATAAATGGCATTTTATGAAAGAAAAATGAAACTATTAGTTAAACCACCACCCAAAAGATAGCAAAGTCGGATATAATAGTTGACATAGATATACAGAAAGGAAGGAAACCTATGTCAGATTTGCATCCATTTGGCCGTACTTTTAAAGAATTGAGAGAAAAGAGAGGGTTATCTCTAAAGGAAGCGGCTGGAAGTATTGTGAGTCCACAATTTCTCAGCCAGTTTGAAAAAGAGGAGAAGGGAATCAGTGTTGAGAACTTCAGTCGTCTCCTGATTTCGATCGGTGTCACCTGGGAGGATTTTGCCTTTCGTTATCAAGGGGATAGTATCGATTACTATCTTCAAGTTTGGGCAGAAAATAGACGACAACAGGTCAACAGTCTTGATTTTCGTCAACAGTTTAATGAACAAATGGGGGATTATGTTAAGGATAATCCCGAACTCAAGCAATTAATGTTGGACTTGGTTGCATACATGTTTACAGACTATAGTAAGGGTAGCAATCTGGATAGGAAGAAGGAGATAGAAGAAAGGATGATTCATCATCTAAAAAAAATCACCTTCCTCAATGTCCTAGAACATGACTTGCATGTGCAAATTTTTCAACATTGTTCCTATGAACTCAATGAAAAAATGACACAGTTCTATCTGGACACCTATAAAACGACCAAGAGTTTTGATACAGCTATTCAGTCCCTATTGAATCTGGGGTTTATGATCGACTACTTTTCCGAAAAAGGCTACTATCTCAAGGCTGGAACTCTGGCTGAAGAAATCAAGAATTTCCCCCACCCTGCCAAGCATTTTTTGGTGAGAGAACTCTGTCGCATCGAAATGCGGGCCGTTTACAATCTTCTACGGCAAAATGATAAGTCCGCCATCCCTCGTGCCCGAAACATCATTACCTATCTTGAAGCAGATACCAATCTCATACCCACCGAGGCTAATATGCGCCGGTTAATCGAATTTCGGGAAATCTTTAATAAACTCAACAAAACTGGAATAGATTTGACCGATTCAGTCGGTCATCGATATTAGTAAGGAGCAGCCGTGGCTGCTTTTTTTATCCCCAGGAAGAGAACTAGATGAAACTATAGTTACCTGTATTGAAAAAATCAGAAGAAATTTCCGCTTTACAAGTTAAATTGAAACAATTTAAAGACAGTGACCCTTGCCTCAGCCGTTCTTGCAACAGGAGTGGTTAGTTTCTCAGGTGTGGAAGCAAGTGCCGATACGCTGGACACGACACCAACAACAGCTAACGAAACTGCAACACCGACGACCAATCAAGTGACGGAAGAACAAGTAGCAGCTGCTAAGGCAGAAGCTAGCACTATTGGAGATGCGGTCAAACATCAAGAAACGGTGGTTGCAGATGCACTGACGACCAAGCAGGCAGCACAAACAGCTGAAGCAGAAGCACAAGAAGCACTTGTAGCAGCTCAAGCAACTGCAGAAACAGCAACACCGGAAGTTATTCAAACAACAGAAGCTGAAATTGTTGAAGCAGAAACTACCGTTTCAGAAACTGAAGCCTTGCTTGAATCAACAAAACAAGAAGCATCAACAGCACAAACACAAGCTAACCAAGCACAAGCAGTAGCTGACACCGCAAACACAGCTTATACAGAAGCTCAAGCACAAGCAGACGCAGCTCAAGAAACTGTCACACAATTGGAAAACCAAACAGTGAATGTTGAGCAAGCCCAAGCTAGTGTAGATACAGCAAAACAAGACGTAGCCACAGCAGAAGCGGCAGTAGCTGAAGCGGAACAAGCCTTGGTCACAGCACAAGAAAGTGACCAAACCTTGGCACAAGAAATTTCAGAAGCTAAATCAGCCCTTGATACCGCTAAAGAAGCTGAAAGCAACGCTCAAACTACGGTAGTTGGTTTGGAAGCTCAAGTAGCTGACACAGCAAACAAAGTGACAGAAGCTCAAGAAGTTGTGGAGTCTCTTCAGAACGAAGTATCGTACAATGTTGATATCAATCTACCACAAAACGTAAAAGATGCTGTTAAGAAATTCCTTTCTGAAACACGAACACTAGAAACTGTTGCGGAGTTGAAACAGGTCATTGAATCCGCACAAATTAGAGAAAATCTAGAACAACATTGGAAACTTAACATTACTGGTGGTGATGAGCTTGTAGATTTGGATAATTTGACGACCAAACAAATCGAACAATTAAACCAGTTCGCAGTTGATGTTTATAACACCTTGGCAGAAACCATTGGATTGACAACCATTATAGCCAACACAAAAATGATTGAATTGGCGAAAGTCCGAAGCGAAATGTATGATGCGAAAGATTCAGAATTTGAACATGACTTCACAATCTTACGCGAAAGTGAAAAAGTAGTATTCCCAAACACAACAATCACAGCAGGTGAAAACCTAGCATACACCACATATAGAACAACACCAACATTGCGTGAATTGATGGAAGACCTCAACACTTCGATGGTGTACATGACATTAATTGATGCAAACAGCAACTATGGTCATTGGAATAATTTCGACAAAGCTAAAAGTATTGGCTTATATGTTCACAATGAAGAAACAATGAATCTCGGTGGATATCTAAACGATGGTTTGAAACCATGGTACGTTTTCGCAACATATAGAGACAAATTCACAGACGACGGATTCTTCACAGAAGCAGTCGAAGCTAATAATTTAGTACACGCTGCAGATGTAACCTTCACAAGTGACACAAGCGCTCTAACCACAGCGAAAACACAATTGGCAATCGCTAATGTGGCACATAACCGTGCTAAAGCTGATTTGGCTCAAGCTGTAACGGCTTTAAATGACGCGAAAACCGAAGTTGTAAACGCCACAACCGAATATAATCGTTTGTTGTCTACCGAAAGTGAAACAACAAAAGCTCAAGCGAACTTGGATGAAGCTAAAACCAAATTGTCAGAAGCTAAAGTGAAATATGAACAAGCTGTGGATGCCCTAGATGCTCTAACAGCCCAAAAAGCTGAACAAGCTCAAAAACTGGCTACTGCTAAATCAGTTCTTAACCAGGCTCAAGCTAAGGCTGCTGACTTGTATTCAGACTATCTAGCCAAACAAGCCAAAGCTGATGAGTTGAAAACAAAAGTAAACCAACTCAACCAAGATGTTCAAAACTTGGAAACGGACTTAGCAAACGCCAAACAAGAAGTGGTAGATGCCAAGGCAAAACTCTTAGGTTTACAAGAAGCTGAAGAAAACTTGGTCAAAGCTCAAGAAGCTTATGACAAGGCTGTGAAAGCCAGAGAGGAAGCATGTGCAGTATATCAACAAGAATCTGCTAAGTTGACCGAATTACAGGATAACTACTCCCTTGCTGTGAAACACTACCTAAATCTCCTGAACCTTTACAATCTCCAAGAACAAGTGAAGGCTCCGACAGAGGGAACTGGTGATGACCAAGGAACAGTGAAAAACACAGGTACCCCAGCACCGATTGGTACAAATACACCATCAAATGTATCAACTATAAAGACAACTGGAATGGCGCCTACTTCTAAAGAGCAAACTAGATTTGTTGACGTAGAAAACGCGCCAGTTCAGGCAGCTAGCCTACCACAAACAGGAAGTAATGAAAGTATCTTGTCTAGTTTAGCTGGTTTCACGGTACTAGGTTTAGGGTTATCCCTCGCAATCAAGCGTCGGAAGTATACCGAAGAATAAAATGGCGGGTATCATACTCTTCGTCCCTACTAAACAATAGGTTTGGAAGAGTATGCTATCTTTGTATGAAAAGGAATATGACCCCGATGGTTTTAACTTGAAGGGTAAAGTAAAAAGGAGAAATTTATGAAAAAGATTTTACAATTAGTATTTTTGACAATCGTTGCAGTCGTTTTAACAGCTTGTGCCCCATCTGTAGATGGCACATATAAGGGTCAAGCTGACGGAGCAGAGTATGTCCTTGTAGTAGATGGAAAAGATGTTTCAATGGAAGTGACAGCTCTGATTTTTAATATGGAACTAGAAGGGACTATCGATACCTCTAAGAAAACGATGGACTTGTCTGGTTCAATGATGGGACAAGAAATCAATGAAACAGCAACCTATACTCTTAAAGATGATACAATAACACTCGAAATTCAAGACAATACAATCACGCTAGAAAAAGAAAAATAAGTTTCTTGTATTAGGAGTGAAACAATGAAAAAGTATCTAACACTGGGGCTTGCACTGGCCAGTTTATTCTTACTCAGTGGCTGCCAGTCAAAAATCGTTCAGCAACTGACGGGTGGTAACACAAGTTCATCAACTAGCAATTCAAGTACTGTCGAAACAAGCTCATCTACCACTTCTTCGACTAGTTTGGAAAGTAGTTCATCAACAAGCTCAGAAACGAGCACTAGTGCAACTTCTAGTTCCACGACTAGTAGTAGCCAACAAGAGACAGTGACCAGCTCAGCTGAAAGAAACTACGAGAGTCTGTATGCAGAAACGCTCACAAAAGTTGCTGAGGATCCTGAACGGACTGTTACTCACTATGCCTTTTATGACATTGATGGCAATGGAACAAAGGAATTGTTTACAGGTGTGCAGGACAGTACTGGTGCTATGTACGGAGCGGCAGTTTACTATCTGAACCAATCTGTTTCTACCTATCTGGCTCACTCGGAAGTTGCGCCAGTAGGTGGCTATCGGGCTAGTTTTACTATCAATTCGGATAGAACTGTGACCCAGTATGAATGGACTTCCTTTAGAGGTGAAGGGATTAAAAAAACTTATCAATTAGCGGCAAATGATAGCACAGCTATCTTGCTGGAAGAAAAAGAAATCATCATGGGAAGCGCAGAACAACAGGCTGAGGCAGACCCCTATCCTCTGGATTTGGCTATATTAAATTGGCAGGTCCTAGGCTATTAAACAACTAAAAAGCGTTGGATGGCTCTTTATCTTGTTGGTAAAAAAGTGCTAGCAAGATAGTAGCCAGATTAACCCTTATGTATGAGAGAAAAAAGGAGAGAAGGAATGAATAAACAGGATTGGTTGGATTACTTTCGAGCGGTCAATGGTCGGGAACCATCACCGCAAGAGTTTATGGATGCAAAGAATAATGGCGAATTTATAGTCGAAGAAGCAAGCTCAGGAGCAGGTGATGGAGTGGCGAGCGCAACCTTCCAAAAGGCGAGTGACGCGATTGGAAAAGTCAAAAATGTCAAAATCCCCACCTCCATGGCCAATGTTCTTTCAGCCTTGGACAAGAAGTGGTTGTTCAGACAGTATGTGATTGCTGGTCTAGTGACGGCATTTTTTCTAAATGATTGGTTTTCTAGAGGGGATATCTTTGAACTTATTTTTGCTTTACTTTGTTTTGCACTCACACCATGGTCCAGATTTGTTTGGCTATCAATCACTGACTTTTTCTTTGGTGGAACAGGCTTCATATATGTTTTGCCGATACACATTATGATTATTGTTCAGGTTGTACTTTATCTAATCACCTATATTTTTTCAATTATTCTTGCCCCTATCGGTTTCCTCTACCTCCATTTGCGGATAAATGTCTTTAAAAAGTAGGGTGATGGTATGAAAAATTTTGTTCGTGTTGGAAACAGTCGTGGCTGTGTCAGTCTTGCTGATGCCATTATGTCCAATAAGGGAGATACCATCATCTTGTTGGAACCAGGTTTTTATGACCTGAGCAGCTTCTATACTTTCGGTAGCAATTTTGAGTTTGTTGCCCAAGATGGTCAGTTGGGGTCAGTTGTTATCAAGGCTGGTTTTAAAACAAAACCTAATATCTCACTTGTCTTTAGAAACCTGGTTATTCAGGGAGACTTTCGGAATAATTTACTAAATGTCAAGGAAGGTGGTACTATCACACTTGATCGCTGTCAGGTCTTTCGGACAGAATTAGAACAGGACTATCCTGACTATCCAAATGGCTCCTACTATCCTATAATTCATAATACAGGTGGGCAATTGATTATCAAAGATACTATGGTATGGGATGATTATTTTAAAGACCCCATAGTTTTGAAAGATGATGCCCGATTGGAATTGATGAATAGTCAGGTTAGTGCCTTTACAGCATCCAATCGTTCTACTGTGGAAATGAGAGATGTCATCATTGATAATACGATATCGATCATCCATCAGTCTACAATGAAATCCTTTGGTACTTTGACCTTACGACAAAAGGATTCAAAATATGTTGGACTTCATGCCAATGACCAAAGCCAATTAATGATTGAAAAGATAGAATCCGATGTTGAAGGGTCTTTATCTGGGAAAATTTATAGCAGCCAGGTGGTGATTCAGGATTTAGCCTTGCAGCCCAGCCAACAGTTCACCATTCATCATACAGCGGATGCTTACATTGAAGCGAGATTTCCACAGGTTACTTTCCAACTGCTCAAGCAGGCAGCATCCAGTAATCCCATGGATGAAATCAATCAATTGACTGGATTAGCCCAGGTGAAAGAAAAAGTTACTTCCTTTATGGCTGTCGCCCAGGTCAATAAAATCCGTGCCATGAAGGGATTACCTACTCAAAACATCAGTTTCCACTCTATGTTTTTGGGGAACCCTGGTACAGGGAAGACAACTGTTGCTAGGTTGCTTGGAAAGGCCATGTACCAAGCAGGCGTCATTGCGACAGATACCTTTATCGAGGTTGGTCGAGAAGACTTGGTTGGTGGCTATGTAGGTCAGACTGCAATCAAAACAAGAGAGATCTTGGAAAGGGCAACGGGTGGTATTTTATTTGTTGATGAAGCCTATACCCTTTACAATGAATCGGCTAATGATTTTGGTAAGGAAGCTGTTGAAACTATCATGAAGTACATGGAAGATCATCGTGATGATATTATGATTATCTTTGCAGGTTATACGCAACAGATGCGGAACTTTTTGAAAATCAATCCTGGTATTGCTTCTCGGATTTCCCATGAATTTTTCTTTGAAGATTATAGTGTGGAAGAATTAGCTGACTTGGGTTTAAAAAGTTTGGCCAAAGATCAGTACCATGTTGATGAAGAATACTATCGGAAAGCCTTATCTTACAAATACCAGCATGATACTGACAAGAGTAATGCTCGTTATGTCCGCGGTTTCAATGAACAATTAACTATGAACAATGCCTTGCGTGTCATGATGGATATGAATGTGGATGTGACAGAAATTACCAAGGCAGACATCGATAAGTTGCTAGGCTTTGATGTTGCAGACTTATAGAGAACCTGGTCTTGCTGGTTTGTGGATTGGGCAGTTGCTCTTTGGTGATTGGGGTCTACAGTTTGCTGGTATGGCTGTAGTGCCATCTGTTTTAGGAGCCGTTTTATTGGTGGCAATTTTTTCTAGTTCTAGACGGAACTAAACACCTGAACCGTGCTTCAATTGGAGCACGGTTTTCATTGCCTGAATTTGTGCAAATTGCAATATTATTCGGATTTTTCAGAAAATTTCCATTTTTCTGTTGACAAGTGAAAATAAGTGAGGTATCATAGTAAACAATTAGAACACAGAGAGGAAAAGTCAAATGAACACTGTCACTACAAAATTCTTTGCTTTGTTGTTGCGACGGTCGGGCTAGTGCTGAAAGAATGCATTAGTCCTGTTTGGCTTACCAAGCGGGCGCTGTTGACAACATCTCGCGGGTAGGAGTCCTCGAGGTGTTTTCTTTTTTACTTGGTTTACTTACAAAACTAAGAAAAAGAACCTAATAGTAAGGTTAGGGTTATTTAGAAAGGTATTCTTATGCGTGTGATTGAATTTTTAGATACGACTTTACGGGATGGTGAACAGACGCCGGGTGTGAATTTTTCTATCAAGGAAAAAGTGACCATTGCCAAGCAATTGGAGAAATGGGGCATTTCAGCCATTGAGGCGGGGTTCCCGGCGGCCAGTCCAGATTCCTTTGAGGCGGTCAAGCAGATTGCGGCAGCCATGACCAAGACGGCCGTCACTGGTTTGGCCCGTTCGGTCAAATCAGACATTGATGCTTGTTATAAGGCTCTGAAAGATGCTAAGTATCCGCAGATTCATGTTTTCATTGCGACCAGTCCGATTCACCGTGAATTTAAACTTCAAAAGTCCAAAGAAGAAATTTTGGAGCAGATTACAGAACATGTTTCCTACGCTCGTCAGTTTTTCGATGTGGTTGAATTTTCACCAGAAGATGCGACGCGGACGGAGTTGGATTACTTGCTTGAAGTGGTGCAGACAGCGGTAGATGCAGGTGCGACCTACATCAACATCCCAGACACGGTCGGCTTTACAACGCCCCAGCATTACGGCGAGATTTTCAAATATTTGACCACAAATGTCAAGTCAGACCGCGAGATTATCTTTAGTCCTCATTGCCACAATGACCTGGGAATGGCTGTTGCCAACACGCTGGCGGCCATCAAAAATGGTGCGGGTCGTGTGGAAGGAACCATCAACGGGATTGGTGAGCGGGCGGGGAATGCGGCGCTGGAAGAAGTGGCCGTTGCCCTTGAAATTCGCAAGGATTTCTACAATGTGACTAGTCCAATCGTCCTTGCCGAGACGCTCAATACGTCTGAGCTAGTATCACGCTTTTCAGGAATTGCCATTCCGCGCAACAAGGCCGTGGTCGGTGGTAATGCCTTCTCTCATGAGTCCGGCATCCACCAGGATGGTGTCTTGAAAAATCCATTGACCTATGAAATCATCACGCCAGAGTTGGTCGGGGTCACGAAAAATTCCCTGCCACTCGGTAAACTCTCAGGTCGCCATGCCTTTGTGGAGAAACTGAAAGAGCTGGACCTTTATTTTGAAGAGGCAGATGTAGCGACCCTCTTTGCTCGTTTCAAGAGCCTGGCCGACAAGAAGGAAAAGGTTACTGATACCGATATTCGTGCCCTGGTAGTTGGAACAGAGATTGCCAATCGTGACGGTTTCCAATTCAAGGACCTGCGTCTGGATACCCAGGACGACGGTAGCATCCAGGCTCAGGTGACCTTTATCAATCTGGATGAGGAAGAGGTCTTGACGACAGGGACTGGACAGGGTTCGGTTGAGGCTGTGTTCAATGCGGTCGATCAATTCTTCCAGCAGGACATCAGCTTGGAACGCTACCACATTGACGCCATTACAGATGGAATTGATGCTCAGGCGCGTGTGCTGGTAGCCGTAGAAAATCAGGCAACGGAGACAGTCTTCAACGCCTCTGGTATTGACTTTGACGTGCTCAAGGCTTCAGCTATTGCCTATATCCATGCCAATGTTATGGTGCAGAAGGAAAATAGTGGTCAGATGGACAAGAAATTGTCTGAGAAAGAGTTGCCACAGATTTAGGAGGAATTATGCCTAAGAAAATTGTAGCCCTAGCTGGTGATGGCATCGGTCCAGAAATCATGGGTGCAGGTCTAGAGGTCTTAGCGACAGTTGCCAAGAAGGTCGGCTTTGACTACGTGGTTGAGGAGCATGCCTTTGGTGGAGCGGCCATTGACCAGGTCGGTCATCCCTTGCCAGACCAAACCTTAGTAGCCTGTCGGACGGCCGATGCGATTTTACTAGCGGCCATTGGAGCCCCTCAGTATGACAATGCGGCTGTCCGTCCAGAACAAGGCCTGCTTCAACTTCGTAAGGAATTGGGGCTCTTTGCTAATATCCGTCCTGTTAAGATTTTTGATAGTTTGAAAGACTATTCTCCTCTGAAAGCGGAGCGCTTGGATGGTGTGGATTTGGTCATGGTACGGGAGTTGACAGGTGGGATTTATTTTGGGGAGCATATCCTTGAAACTGACCAAGCCAGCGATAGCAATACCTATCAGGTAGAAGAGATTGAACGGGTTGTCCGCTCTGCCTTTGACCTAGCCCAAAAAAGACGAAAAAAAGTCACCAGCATTGATAAACAAAATGTACTGGCGACGTCAAAATTGTGGCGGAAGGTAGCGGAAGAGGTGGGCAAGGACTACCCAGATGTGACCTTGGAACACCAGTTGGTAGACAGCGCAGCCATGCTCTTGATTACCAATCCTAGTCGCTTTGATGTTCTGGTAACGGAAAATCTCTTCGGCGATATTTTGTCAGATGAGGCGAGTGTTTTGACAGGAACCTTGGGTGTCTTGCCGTCAGCCAGTCATGCGGTCGCCGGACCAAGTCTCTACGAACCTATTCACGGTTCGGCACCCGATATTGCTGGCCAAGGCATTGCCAATCCCGTCAGCATGATTCTCTCGGTTGCCATGATGTTGGAGGAAAGTTTTGATTTGCAGGTGGCAGGCAAGATTATTCGTCAAGCTGTTGAGCAGACCTTTGACAAGGGAATCTTGACCAAGGACCTTGGAGGCTCTGCTATGACCAGCCAAATGACCGCCCATATAATAGAAGAAATTGAAAGGAGCAGCCTATGAGTGGCCAGTCTATCTTTGATAAATTGTGGGACCGCCATGTGATTACAGGGCAGGAAGGTCAGCCCCAGCTCCTTTATGTGGACCAACACTATATCCATGAGGTGACCAGTCCCCAGGCTTTTGATGGTTTGCGAGAGGCTGGACGTCAGGTCCGTCGGCCAGAATTGACCTTTGGTACATTTGACCACAATGTTCCAACGGTTAATATTTATGATATTCGTGATGTCATTTCCAAGGCTCAGATGGACGCCTTAGCTCGCAATGTGGTGGAATTCGGTATTCCACATGCGCCACATGGATCTGCCAATCAAGGCATTGTCCATATGGTGGGTCCAGAAACTGGTTTGACCCAGCCGGGGAAATTCATCGTCTGTGGAGATAGTCATACGGCAACCCACGGAGCTTTCGGGGCCATTGCCTTTGGGATTGGGACAACAGAAGTAGAGCATGTCTTTGCGACTCAAACCCTGTGGCAGGTCAAACCCAAAAAGCTCTTAGTACGGTTTACAGGTAAGCCGAAAAAGGGGATATACTCCAAGGATTATGTCTTAGCATTGATTGCTAAGTATGGTGTGGCACTGGGGGTTGGTTATGTAGTCGAGTATGTGGGTGAGGCTATTGATGCTCTGACCATGGAAGAACGGATGACGATTTGTAACATGTCCATCGAGTTCGGCTCCAAGATGGGGATTATGAACCCAGATCAAACCACTTTTGATTATCTAGCAGACAAGGAAAAACGCCCCAAAGACTTTGAGGCAGCGGTGGCGGATTGGAAAACCTTGGTATCCG
This sequence comes from Streptococcus sp. P25B114, assembly GCF_053010325.1. Taxonomy (NCBI): domain Bacteria; kingdom Bacillati; phylum Bacillota; class Bacilli; order Lactobacillales; family Streptococcaceae; genus Streptococcus; species Streptococcus sp. P25B114. The sequence continues at coordinate 76,279 of NZ_JBRKNW010000008.1, forward strand.
ACCCGGATGCAGTTTATGACAAGGTCATCGAGATGGATGTTTCGAATCTAGCACCGATGGTAACATGGGGAACCAACCCTTCCATGGGAGTCTCCTTTGATGAGACCTTTCCTGAAGTTCGCGATATGAATGATGAACGAGCGTATAAGTACATGAACTTACAGCCTGGACAAAGTCCAAAGGATATCGAAATTGGCTATGTTTTCCTAGGTTCTTGTACCAATGCTAGACTTTCTGACTTGCAAGTGGCCGCCAAGATTGTTGAAGGCAAACGTGTGGCAGATCATGTGACGGCAATTGTGGTTCCTGGTTCGAGGCCGGTTAAGTCAGCTGCAGAAGCACTAGGCTTAGATAAGATTTTCTTGGAAGCTGGCTTTGAATGGCGGGATCCTGGTTGCTCCATGTGTCTGGGGATGAACCCAGACAAGGTGCCGACAGGTGTCCACTGTGCATCGACTAGTAACCGAAACTTTGAGGATCGACAGGGTGTTGGCTCTCGAACCCACCTGTGCAGCCCAGCCATGGCCGCAGCGGCAGCTATAGCAGGACGCTTTGTAGATGTTCGTGAATTGGAGGTGGTCTGATGGAAAAGTTTACAATCTACACTGGGACGACCGTTCCACTCATGAATGACAACATTGATACCGATCAGATTTTGCCCAAGCAGTTTCTTAAGCTGATTGATAAGAAGGGTTTTGGCAAGTACCTCATGTATGAGTGGCGTTATCTGGATAACAAATATACTGAGGATCCTGATTTTATCTTTAATACGGCCCCATATCGTCAGGCAACGATCTTGATTACAGGGGATAACTTTGGGGCAGGTTCCTCTAGGGAGCACGCCGCTTGGGCCCTTGCTGACTACGGCTTCAAGGTTATCATTGCAGGCTCCTTCGGGGATATTCATTATAACAATGACCTCAACAATGGCATCTTACCAATCGTTCAGCCCCGGGAGGTTCGGGAGAAATTAGCTACGCTGGCAGCAACTGATGAGGTGACTGTGAATCTCTACCAGCAAAAGATTATCTCACCAGTCGGAGAATTTGATTTTGAGATTGATGCAGATTGGAAACACAAATTACTCAAGGGTCTAGATGATATTGGTATTACATTACAATATCAGGATTTGATTGAGGAGTATGAGGTAAATCGTCCAAGCTACTGGCAAGAATAGAGTCTTTCATTTTATCTTTTATTACTGCGTTAACTCGCTTTGCCGTACTTTAGTACTGTCTGCAGCTCGTTGCCTAGTACTAAAAGCAAACTGAAAGACTCCTACGAAATATTAGAAAACTAGCAGATCGCTCTGCTATGGAACAAAAGAAAAGAGGAAACTATTATGACGAAACAAATTCACTGGGATGGCGCACTTTCACAAGAAGGTTTTGACATTATCAAGGGTGAGGGAGGCGTGATTGTTTGTCCGACTAAGGTTGGTTATATTATCATGACTGCCGACAAGGCTGGTTTGGAGCGGAAGTTTGATGCCAAAGAGCGCAAGCGGAATAAACCGGGCGTGGTCCTTTGTGGTAGCATGGAGGAGCTTCGTGAGTTGGCTCAGTTGACTCCTGAGATTGATGCTTTCTACCAAAAACATTGGGATGAGGACATTTTGTTGGGCTGTATCCTGCCGTGGAAACCAGAGGCTTATGCTAAGTTGCAAGCCTATGGCGATGGTCGTGAGGAGTTGATGACTGACGTGCGTGGGACTTCTTGCTTTGTTATCAAGTTTGGTGTAGCTGGCGAGCAGATTGCTAAGGAAATGTGGGAAAAAGAAGGTCGTATGGTCTACGCTTCTTCTGCCAATCCATCAGGTAAGGGAAATCGTGGTAAGGTAGAAGGTATCGGTGAGCGTATCGCGTCTAAAGTAGACTTGATTATCGAGGCGGATGACTATGTGGCATCTATCCAGCCAGATAAGACCATTGAAACCCGCTATGAGCAAGGGGTTATGGTGTCTATGGTAGACAAAGATGGTAAACTCATTCCAGAACAAGGTGCAGATAGCCGTTCTATCAGCCCATGTCCAGTTGTCATCCGTAAGGGTCTGGACATTGATAAAATCATGATGCACTTGTCAGACCATTTTAACTCGTGGGATTATAGACAAGGGGAATATTACTAAGATAATTGAGAACGATCCGAAAGGGTCGTTTTTTCGTACTCACATAAAAAACTGACCGTAGATTCAGTCAGTTTGGTGCTGTTTGATAAGAAATTGAAGGTTGTCGACTAGCCTTTTCTCGTCTGTCAGTTCCAAGATTTGAAGTCCTTTGTCAATCAATCCCTGTTTGTTTTGGGCTATGCCTAGATAGACATAGGCACGGGCTAGTTGGTCATAGCGCTTTTCCTGCTTGGCTAGGTCCATGAGTTTGGTGCCAAAAAAAGCAGACTTGCTGTACTGTCTTTGTTCCAAGAAAAAATGAGAAAGAGACTGATAGTGTGAGAGTATAGTTGGCTGGATTCGCTTGTAATCCTTGTATTTTTCCAATCGTTTAAGAAGAAGATTGGCAGTTTCTTCAAGGCTATCAAGTGAAGAAATCTTAGACAGAAGAGTACCTACTAAGATAATATCGTTATGATACCAGTTGTCGTATTCTTCTAGTTGGGACCAGAGGAGTTTGGACAGGGTTTCAGCCTCGTCGGAAAGTTGATTGACAGAAGTACTGTTTCGAACGGCTACTACAGTTTCTAAAAGTTGACATTTTCGACGGATAGGAACATCATCTGGTTCTTTTTTCAAGTGGTCCTGGCAACGGTTTATCAAATTCTCCATGGTCTTAGTGGTCGGATTTCTGAGATTATCTATATCGTAGAGCAATTGTTGGCGTTGGCTGGGCTGGTAGTAGTTACAGAGGTATTCAAATTCCTCGAAGGTCATATCTACTTGCTTGAGTAAAAAACGCATGAGCTCATAGCTAGGAATGTTCTGATTTTTCTCGAACCGTGACAAGGTCGCCCGATTGAGATAATTCCCACAAATCTGTTCCTGACTTAAATGCTTGCTTTTCCGAATTTCTCTGTAAACACTTCCGTAATCCCACCGCATAACCTACTCCTTGAAAAAATGTGATTATTTGCAACAAAACGAATTAACTTTATAAAAATAGTATATCATAATGGTATAAAATATACATTAATTTCTATCAAGTAGAAAGGAAAACCGGAAACGATATTCTTGGTAGTAGTTGAGGTATTCAAGAAAAAATCCCATCAGAGAGGACTAGAGAGGTATTTCTAGTCTTTTAAAGTAATAGTATAACCATTTTAAATGGTGCTATCAAACTATAAAGTTAATCTCCTTATTATTGTAAATTATTCAAAGCTTTATCACAGTTAACTTGCTCTGCCATTTCCCTAAGAAAGGAGTTTCTATGCTAAAAGTTCGTGATATCTGTAAATGCTATGGTAGCCATCAGGTCTTGTCCTATGTGTCCTTTGAGCTACAAGCGGGGGACTTGGTTGCCCTAGTCGGTCCCAATGGTGTGGGAAAATCCACCCTCCTGAATATCATCAGCAATACAGAAACAGCTGACCGTGGGTCAGTAACCATCAATGGTAGACCCAATAGTGACCGAGCGATTTTTCAAGATATGTCTGTCATGTTGGACGCCCAAGCCCTTTATCCACAGTTGACGGGTTACGACCATCTTACCTATGTGGCTGCCACCCACAAGCTGGGGAAAAAGGAAGTGGATGCATTGGTGGAAGAATTGGGGATGGGCTACTATGTCAAAAAGCGGGTGGTTGGCTATTCCATGGGCATGAAGCAGAAACTTCTCTTTGCCATGGCTGTCCTTCCCAAGCCCAAGCTTTTGTTGCTGGATGAACCCCATATCGGCTTGGACCCGACCAATATCATCCAGCAGCGGGAATTTCTTCTAAACCTACAAGCAGAAGGGGTTGCCATTTTGCTTTCTTCCCACCATTTGTCGGAGATTGAGAAGCTGACCAATCAGGTTTATTTCCTCAAGGCTAGCAAGTTGATCGCCACAGAAGTGGAGTTGACGGCTGATTATGATTACCATCTTGCTGTGGAAAACTCCAAGCAGGTTCAGGAATTTTTACGGGATTATCCTCAACTCTTGTGGAAAAAGGCAGAGCAGGGTCTGGTGGAAATCTTCTTGCCTGAGCGAGATTTGCTAGACTGTCTGGATCGTATTCCAATCCAGCAGGTGGCTGGCCTTACAAAAGCCAGCGACTATATGGAGTCCCTCTACCGTGATCTCTACGTGGAGGAAGGTGGTGAGAGGACATGAGGCTGAACTTTGAAATCAAGAAAATCCTCTGGTCGCCTCTCTACTGCTTGCTCGTGCTGGGTTTTCTAGGTCTGGCCTACCTTCCCATCTCACAACGCCGAGTCCACCAAGCGACCTATGTGGAAACCTATAAAAAAGAACTAAGTGAATTGGCCAGTGTTTTGGCAGAGATAAAAATTGAGGAGGGCTCAGAAGAAGCACCGCGGATGCTGGGCTTGAAATCCGATATAGAAAGTGTCGGTCAGGCCTTAGATGAGGGGAAGTTTGAAGCTATCCCCAACTACCGCAAACTCATGTATCAGGATTTGGACTATTTTATCAGTCGCAATCGACAGCTTTTTCAAACGCGACAGTCTTTGACCCAAACGGAAGTCGAACGTTTGGCCAGATGGAATGACTGGTTGCTTGCCTACCAATTGCCTGATGGTCCTGAAAATCAAGCTTGGTCAACAGGGCGTATTGTTCAAGCCTACTTAGAAAGTTTGTTTGGTTTTCTTCCTGTATTTTTGGTGCTTGGTTTTCTGCTTGCCAATCAGCTGGCAGAAAAGACACTGGCGCATCAAGTTTGGCAGTTGCGGCAATGGGATAGTCTGAGTTTGCAGGGGATGAGGCGTTTGGTTGCTTCCTTGCTTTCGCTTTTGCTGGCTGTGGGGATAGGTTTGCTCTTTATCCTGGTCTATGATGGGCTGACAGGTCAGTTGGCTGTATCTAGTGTTCAAGCTCCTGTTGAGATTTTGGGTCAGAGTCAGTTGATAGGCTCTTGGCTTTACGGGCTTATCTTGCTTGGTTTTTGGCTGGTCTTGCTTCTAGCTGTTCGCTTACTTTTTGGGTTTTTGGACCACTTGTTAGCCAGTCGGCTGATTTTTGTGGTGACGGGGTTACTGTTGGCTCTGGGTCTTTCCTATCAGGCTGGTGCAGTAGCTGGTTGGTCAGGTCAAGTTTTGCCTTTGCTAGCTTTTCCGAGTTTTTTAGACACAGCTGCATTTTCACAGGTCTTTGTAGAGGTGGATGTCTTTCTCCTGCTGACTATTGGACTTTTCGTTGCTTATTATGTGCTGACAGAAAAGAAAAGGCTGGTCTTGCTAGTTGGTCATCAGAAGGAGTTAGACACAGGGCGTTTGGACAAGGTTTGGTCTTTTGATGTTCTCATCCTTAGTCGGCTTAATTCTTGGAAAGGGCTCGTCTTAGGCAACTTGCTCCTAGCTCTGCTATTTTCCCTACTGACGGGCTTACAAAAGCAAGAGGTTGCCCAGGAGGAGAGGGTTTCGATGGAGTTGGTTGCCCAGTCCTATGAGCAGAATGGGGCATATGTGGAGGTTTTGCAGTCGGAAATCAACCGTCTGAGGCAGTTGGTCAAAGAGGACGTGAGCTATCAGGAGGAGTTGGAGCTGAGGCTTGGTCTCTTGCAAGAATATCGTGTCTATAAAGACCTATATGTCAAGCAGTGGCAGGTTTATCAGGACAATCCTAATGCTTTGCCAGCCAGTCACCTTGCTATGCTGGAGGCAGAGCAGGTCTATCTATGGGCTAGGGAGGAGAAGGCATTTGCCAATGGTGATATTGGGGCCACCCAGACGGTGGACAATCTTCGCCGTTACCAGACCCGCAATCAGGTCAGTCAGTATTACTGGCAGCAGCTGATGGAGGCTGGGGTGCCAGCAACTAAGCGGGGCAAGGATGTCATTTTGCCCAGCTTGGAAAATCGTTTTGATACCAATGATGCCTTGGTTCCAGTAGATGATCCCTCTTGGGACCGTTCCAGAGATTTGTCAGGTATTGGCAGCCTGCGTTCTCTCTTTGATGGTCCGGCCTATTTGTTGGTGCTATTGCTGGCGATTTGGATTGGTAGTCGGGGCAAGGCGGTGGAAGTCGCTGGAAAAAACTGGCGTCTCTATCAGACCCAGCCTGTGAATTTGCGTCAGGTTCTATTTACCAAATGGTTGCTGGGACTGGGCCAGGCACTTGGTTTTACGCTGCTCTTTCTAGCTAGTCTATTCCTAGTCAATAGTCTGGTCGGAGGAATCGGTTATCTGGAAGATGGCCTTATCTTGCTTTCGCATTCGGAAAGAGGGATTTTTCTTGAATTTTTGAGAGGGCAAGAACTCTGGGCTTACTTCCTTCCCAATGCTCCTTATCTCTTGTGGATGGTGCTTGGCTTGCTTGTCTTGGAAATTGTGCTAGTCAGTCTCAATCATCTTTTGCAAATTCGATTTTCCAATCGCTTAGTGGTTTTCATCCTACTAGCTGGTTTGCTGGCTTTGCTGGACTATCTCCTCTTTCAAGACCTGATTTTGGATGGGCAGGAAATTTTTAGGCAGTTAGCTCTGCTATGTTTATAAAAAAGAAAAACTGACCGAAGATTTCAGTCAGTTTCTTATCTTTATTCAATCACCAGCATGCCTTCTTTAACGGCAAATGGGTGTTCTGGGTCAATGCGGTCGTAGAACATGACACCGTTGAGGTGGTCGATTTCGTGTTGGACCACGATGGCATTAAAGCCTTTGAGTTTGATACGGTGTGTTTCTCCATTTTTGTCCATGTAATCAACAGTCACGCGCGCGTGGCGGACTACGTAGCCTTGGACTTCGCGGTCAACAGATAGGCAACCTTCTCCTCCTTCAAGGGCGGCTTCTTGGACAGAATGAGCCACGATTTTAGGGTTGTACATGACCTCTTGGAGAGAGTAGGCTTGGGCAGGTGGATTGCCTTCTTCGTCTTCTGGGTTTGGGACCAAGACAGCAATGATGCGTTTGGAAACATCAATCTGAGGCGCTGCTAGACCAACTCCGCCACGGAGTTTCATTTTCTCCGCCATGACTGGATCCTGCGAATGTTTGAGAAATTGCAACATTTTTTCGCCTAAAATAATTTCCTGATCAGATAGAGGAAATGCAACTTCTTCAGCGACCTGGCGTAGGGTTGGGTGCCCTTCACGGATGATGTCATCCATGTCAATCAAATGGGCAGCTTTTGTCAATCGTTCAATAACAGACATGATTCTCTCCTTTGGATATCGATAAATTAAGTATAGCATGAAATCTAGGAGAATAAAAGTCTCAGTCACCTATCTATTCTGTCTCGAATTTGCTATACTAGTAAAAGACGAACGTTGAAAGGGAGAAAAATGAAAAGAATTTTAGAAAAAGCCAGTTTGCTGGCCCTGTCCACCATGCTGGTTTCGACATTTGCTGTCTCGCCAGCTATTCCACAGATGATTGAGCATTTTGCTCAGGAAGGAATAACGGCTGGTCAGGTAGAAAACTTAATTACGGTGACGTCATTTGCTATTATGGTAGCCCTCTTGATGAATGGCTTGGTTGTCCGTTTCTTATCGGAACGCAACATTATCATTGCAGGGCTCTTGTTAATGGCAATTGGAGGTGCTTTACCGGTGTTTCTAACTGCCTATCCTCTGATTTTGCTGGCTCGCATCTTGCTTGGTTTGGGGATTGGCTTGATCAATGCGCGTGCGATTAATATCATCGGTAATTTTTTCACCGGTCAGGAACGGGTCAAAATGATGGGCTTGCGTGGTTCAGCAGAGGTTTTGGGAAGCGCAGGCTTAACTCTTCTTGTCGGTTGGTTGACTCAATTTGGTTGGCAACCTGCCTTCTTGGTCTACCTTTTTGCCTTGGTCATCTTGGCTCTCTTCCTTCTCTTTGTTCCCAAGGAGGAATTGCTGGCTCGCATGGAGGTAAAGATTGAGGAGAACGCGCCCAAGGTCAAACTGGACAAGCCCATGTGGATGATGGGCATTTATCTGGCATTCTTAGCCTTCTTTGTTATCAATGTCAATACCTTCCTGACCATTCGTATTCCTCAGATTGTTTTAGCCAAGGGCATCGGTACTGCTCAGCAAGCCAGTCTTATTCTCAGTCTTATGCAGGTCATGGGGATTGTGGCAGGGACGGTCTTTAGTAGCTTGGTTGGTCGTTTGAAGGGCTGGCTTTTAGCTGTTTCCTACGTGGTCTTTGGACTAGCGGTTGTCGGCATTGCCTTTGCGGATAATCTCTGGGTGCTGGGACTCGGTGGCATGGTGTCAGGATTTTTCTACAGCATCATCCTAACCATTGTCTTTAGTCAGGTAACAGACCGTGCACCCAAGGCCTTGCTCAATGCGGTCATGACAATCGTCCTTATGGGCTGCAATATCGGCGGTGCGACATCTGCTATCTTGCCGACTTATCTGGAAAGGCTCAATCCTACCCCAACAGGTGCCTTTGGGATTTACGCCATCGGCTGTGCTTGGATAAGTGCAGGCTTGATTTATAAACAAATTCGTAAATAGAAATAGGAAATGTCATGCGATTAGATAAATTTTTGGTGGACTGCGGTGTCGGCAGTCGGACCGAGGTCAAAAAAATCTTGAAAAGCAAGCAAGTCACGGTCAACGGACAAGTGGAGACGTCGCCCAAGGCTCAGATCGATGAGCAGGCTGACCAGATAGCAGTTGCAGGTCAAGGATTGACGCATGAAAAATATGTCTACTATCTACTCAACAAGCCCAAGGGCGTCATTTCGGCGACAGAGGACGACAGGCATCGGACGGTTTTGGATTTGCTGGATGACACGGATCGTCACAAGGAAGTTTTTCCAGTTGGGCGACTAGACATTGACACCCACGGACTCCTGCTCTTGACCAATAATGGTCCTTTGGCTCATGTCATGCTGTCGCCCAAGAAACACGTGGATAAGATCTATCAAGCTCAGATTGACGGAATCATGGATGAGGCAGATAGGCTTGCTTTTGAAAATGGGATTGAGCTGAAAGATTTTGCCTGTCAACCAGCCAAGCTGGAGATTCTTGCCCTAGATGAGGAAAAAAATCAATCTACCGTCCGCATCACGATTCGAGAGGGCAAATTTCACCAGGTCAAACGTATGGTGCAGGCGCGTGGTAAGACGGTTACGGATTTACAACGCTTGTCCATGGGACCCTTGCGCTTGGATTCGCAATTGGCTCTGGGAGATTACAGAAGGTTGACAGTGGAGGAGTTGACCAGTTTGGAAGGATTCGGAGTGGAGCTGTAAACTCTGTGGCTTCTATGCCTACTTTGAAGTAAATGAAAAAAATCTGCTCACTGGCAGATTTTTCTTTATCCCAAAATAATGGGATGGAGATAGGTCAAGAGGGTAAAACTGATGAGGGCATAGAAGATGGCGTAGCGGATGGCTTGGATAGGTTTGTGGAAACGGATGAGAGCCAAAGCGCACCAAACAATCAGAACGGTAATGAACCAACCTGATAGGAGTCGCAGGGGTGTTGGTCCGTAGAGGTAGATATAGATGCCAAACAATTTCCAAGCGGCTAATAGGGCAAAGAGACTGGCGCTGATAAAGACCAAGGTCAGGAGCAAGCGGGTGCTTTTTCGCTCCCAGAGTGGTTTGTCCGCAAAGATATAGGCCCCTGCTAAGACTGCAAAGTTGACCAAGCAGACCCGGACCAATTGCCAAAAACCTGTAACGGCAACTGTCGAGGCAGTCTGAGGAGAAATGCCATTGAGTGCCAGCAAATCCCCAATTTCGGTCAAACTGGTGACGAAAAAGAGCAGGTAGATGGTCAATAAACTGCCCAGTAGGAGATAGACAGACAGGGTAGGAAAGATACGTAGCGGTTTCAGTTGGTCCTGAAATTGCGAATAGGTCAGTGATTTTTTCGGATAATAGAGCAAGCTGCCAGCTACCAAGCCGAATAACCAAGCACCGACAGGTAGAGAGAAGATAAAGCGTCCGAAAAGGAGATTGAAATCCCAGCCAGAAAGCAAACCTTGAATGAAATTGTCAATCCATTTCCCGAGGTCGCCAGTTGCTAGAGAGAAGGTTTGTGATACCTGCGACAGCTGCTGCCAAACAAAGTAAACAAGGAAAAAGGTGAGAATGGAGCTGACAGTTAAGAGAAGGATAAAGCGGAAGCGGGCAAGTGATTGTCCGGTCTGTTCTGGTTTATCTTCTTTAAAAGTCGCAAAATGCAGGCGAAGTAAGAAGTGTTTGAAGGGCAAGAGGATAAAACCTTGTAGCACATCATACCAGAAGAGAACACCAATTCGTCCTTGTGCCAGCCAACCATTTCGTGCGAGAACATAACAGACGAAACTGGTGTGGAGAGCCAGTAGTTGTAACATCTCAATCGATTCGCGAAAGTCCCAAATCGATAGGGCTAAGGCTTGCAGCAGGCAGGAGCTGGCAAAGATGATACTTTCTAAGTTAGGCTTGTTTAATCTTTTTTCCGTGGATAAAAATTGTCCGAGCTCCACCAGCGCTATCATTCCCAAGCTAAAGAGAAGGAGAAGTCGAGGCTGGTAATCGAAGAAAATATAGATATAGAGATAGGCCAGTAGGTAGCTGAGCCAGCGTCCAGTGTTAAAGACCTGTCTTTCAGCCGGAGTCAGCTGGGCAATCCGGTTCTTTGTCGGGGAAAGAGCGGGATTGATTGGGGAAATGGTCTGGTCAGAAATGCTTTTAACCTTCATGTTCATCCTCCTCATCGGGGACATATTCTAAAATATCCCCCGGTTGGCAGCCCAATTCACGGCAGAGGGCATTTAAGGTCGAAAAACGGATGGCCTTGGCCTTGTTATTTTTCAAAATCGACAGGTTGGCAGGCGTCAGCTCAATCAATTCTGCCAGACGACCGGCGCTAATCCGCTTTTGAGCCATAATAATATCTAAATTGATTTGTATCATAAGCCCTCCTTAAATCGTATAGTCAACTTCATCTTGCAGTTCGACGGCTTTACCAAAGGCATTGCGAACAACGCGCATGACCAAGGTCAAGGCGAGACCAGCAACTGTAATTAAGAGCATGGGCACGTAGCAAGTGACCCCCAGACCGAATGAAATCAGGGTAGCAAGCGCCATTTCCCAGCCCAAGACTTGTAAACTGCGGACATTTTCTGCGACGAATACTTGATTTTTCCCGATGCGCGCCACCAATTGGTAGAGATGGAAGAGGAAAATCAGCGCCAAAAAGCCCAAAAGATAACCGAAAATCAGCAGGGTCAGGTAGCGCGTGTCTCCTTGGAGCAAAGGAGAAGGGTAGATGATAACCAAATCAACTACCCATGTACCCGTGCACATGAGCAGGATGGAGGCCAAGAAGAGAAGGATTAAACAAGTTTTGGTCAGACTGATACTCCAGTCTTCATAGGTCGGATGTGGTTGTGACATAAAAACTCCTTTGTGATTTTTCTCTAGCATACCACAGAATTTATCGAATTTCAATAAAAAAATAATGAAAAATGATATATTTTTATTAAAAAAGGATAAAAAATAAACAGAGCAAGTCGTATAGGAAGCTCTGCCATTTGCCAAAACAAAAGAAAAAAATCGGTCAGAACAACCGATTTCTAGTTTAAATATCTGCTGGTGCAAAGACGACCTGTCCATTTTCAAAACGGTCAATTCTAGCCAGAGATGTGACAGGAACGCCGGCATCAATGAGCAGTTGACGCCCGTCTTGGAAGGATTTTTCGATGACAATGCCGACACCGACCACGGTAGCGCCCGCTTGCTGGATAATGTCAATCAAGCCCTTGGCTGCCTGTCCGTTGGCCAAGAAATCATCGACAATCAGCACCTTGTCCTCTGGACTGAGGAATTTGCTAGCGATGGAGACCGTGCTGGTGACTTGCTTGGTAAATGAATAGACTTCGGCGGTCAAAATGCCTTCGGTCATAGTAATATTTTTATGCTTTTTAGCAAAAATCATCGGAACTTCTAAACTTTCTGCAACATAGATAGCTGGTGCAATACCTGAGGCTTCGATGGTGACGACCTTAGTAATGTCCTTGGAGCGATAGGTATCTGCCAAGACCTGCCCCATTTCTTTCATCAAGCGAAAATCAACCTGATGGGTCAAGAAAGAATCGACCTTCAAAATCGTCTCGCCCAGCACATTTCCATCTTTGAGAATACGTTCTTCCAATGCTTGCATACTATATTCAACCTCGTAAAATCTTTTTTGGTATTATAACACGTTTTTCGAAATAGAAAAAGGAAAATAGGAACATTGTGAATAAATAATAGTTTAGAAAGAGAGTTTTAGCTTAAAATCCGAATGATTATATATGGTTTTTTAAAAATATATTGTAAAAACGGATAGTTTTTGATAGAATAAACCATCTATTTTATGAAAAAGAGGTTATTATGTCCAAAGAACAGACACATGAAGTCCAATCAGACATGCTCTACGGGATTGAAGAAAAGCCACCTGTTGGGGTTGCGATTTTGTTGGCCCTGCAACATATTTTAGCAGCTTTTGCAGGAATCATCGCAGTGCCTCTTGTCGTTGCAAGTGCCTTGGGATTATCGGTAGAAGATACGTCTATTATGGTATCGGCTTCAATCGTTGTTGCTGGTATTGCCACCATTTTGCAATCGAAAGGTATTGGCCCAGTAGGTTCACGTGTCTCTGGTATGATGGGGACGGACTTTACCTTTGCCAATCCAGCGATCAGCGTTGGTAGTCAGTTGGGAATTGCTGGTATCGTGGGTGCAACCATTGCTGGTTCATTTGTAGAAATCATTTTGAGTCGTTTTGTGAAACCCTTGATGCGTTTCTTTCCGCCATTGATTACAGGAACTGTTGTTTCCCTCATTGGTATTACCCTCATGCCAGTTAGTATGGACTGGGCAGCTGGTGGAGCTGGCGCTTCAGACTATGCTTCTGTTGAAAATATCAGTATTGCCTTTACCGTCTTGGTCTTTACCTTGGCTTTAAATCATTATGGTAAAGGAATGCTGAAAACAGCCTCTGTTTTCTTTGGGATGGTTTTTGGTTACATCTTGTGTATTTTTCTTGGAAAAGTTGATTTATCGGCTGTTGGAGAAGCAGCCTGGTTTGCTCTTCCTAAAATTTTCCATTACGGTGTAAAATTTGACCTATCTTCCATTCTAGCCTTCATTCCAGCCTATGTCGTATCCTTGATTGGTACAGTCGGAATTATGATGGCCATTGGAGAAGCCTCAAATCAAAAGATTTCTTCTGAGCGGGCAGCAAATGGTGTTCTGGCAGACGGAGTTGGTTCCTTGATTGCTGGTGTTTTTGGGGCTGGTCCAAATACAGCCTTCTCACAAAACGTTGGCCTCATTACTTTGACAAAAGTTGCTAGTCGTCATGTTATGATTCTTGCGGGTATTATTCTTACTTTACTTGGTGTCTTTCCAAAATTATCTGCCTTGATTTCCATCATGCCCCAACCTGTTCTTGGTGGTGTTGGCATTATCATGTTTGGTTTGGTAGCTGCCCAAGGAATTAAGACTCTTGCAACGATTAAAATTGGGGACCGTGAGCTCTTGATTATTTCCATTGCCTTTGCGCTTGGGATTGGAGTGACCGTTCGTCCAGAATTATTGAGTCATCTGCCATCAGCTCTTCAAATGGTCTTCTCATCTGGTATTTCAACAGGAACCTTGGCAGCTCTCTTACTTAATGTTGTTTTGAAAGAAAAATAAGATGAAATAGGCTATCCTCGTGATAGTCTATTCTTATAGATAGTTATAATTTTTTGCTATTGGCCGAGAGAATTTGGTTTTGGTATACTAGGAAGAAACGACTATTGGAGGAATTTATGTCAGTAGAAGAATGGAAACAAGCACCGATTGCGATTTTGGGAGCAGGTGCGGTTGGAAAGGCTGTAGGAGCGGATTCTAAATTGGCTGGGAATCGTGTGCATTTATTTGACTTGCCGGAATTTGCAAAAGATACACTAAAGAATATAGAAAAAACAGGGATTACCTTGACAGGAGGACAAAATAGTCTTTACGGTTTTGAACGTAGCGGCCGTGCCTTTTTTGATCTGGTGACAGACCGCATTGAAGAGGCTGTTGCGGGAGCTAAAATTGTCATTGTGGCGGTGCCGTCCATTGCCCATGACCAATTTTTTGAAGCCTTGGTGCCTGTCTTAGAAGATGGGATGATTGTTCATATCATTCCAGATAATTTTGGCAGTTTGAAACTTCGTAAGAAGATGAGAGAGTTGGGTTGTCAGAAGCAGGTGATTGTCGGTGGCTGGACCAGTGCCCCTTATGGAGCCCGAATTGTCAGGGAGGGCGGGGTCATGACGCCTAAAATCGAGTTAAAATATCGGGCCATTACGCTTCGGGGTGCAGCTCTGCCCATGACCGACCAAGAACTCTTCCTAGAAAGTTCGCAGGCGATTGGAGCTTTTGATGCCATTACGGAAGGGGATGGTGTGACGGGCGGACAGACCGTTTTGGATGTTGGTTTTAGCAATGTCAATCCAGTCCTGCATTGTCCTGGTACGATTTTGGGAGCTAGCGTGATGGAGAATTTTGGTCGGATTTTCGGTGGAAATGATCCGCTCCAGTACTCGATCTATTCGCACGCTTACAGTGAATCCGTGGCAGAAGTGCAATATGCCTTCTATCTAGAACAGGTGCAGCTGGCGGAGGCGATTGGTGTTGATTTGCTTCGTTATCCCAAGGAGAATTTTTTGTCGCGGACCAGTATTTTGGGTCCAGAGTATATGGGTGATGACTGCATTGTTCCCTTCGACCAGCAGTTTCCGATGGCTTATGGGACTGGCCCCTTCACCATTCAGGACCGCTATGTGACAGAGGATGTGCCTGTTGGTTGCCATATCTATCATGAATTAGGTAAGAAATACGGGGTGGCCACTCCAGTTATTGATAGTATGATTGTCTTGGGCTCCGTCATGACAGGTCGAAAATTTTTTGAAGAAGGCTTGACCTTGGAAGACTTGGATTTGGCCCATTTGAGTAAGGAAGAGACCTTGGCTTACTTGGAAACAGGACTCTTTCGAGAGCGGGAGGTATAAATGACACATTTCAGAGCGAGTATTGAGAATGCAGGGCAGCTGGACCAGTTTTATCAGGTGCAGGATGCTTCTGTGGCAGGATTTTCCATTGGAATTATTACCATTGACTTTAACTATGTCAAATTACCGGGCAATGTTGCCAATGCGACCACCTTTTCTTTCCCAGTTGTCTATGAGGACATTGTTTTGGAAATAGAAGACCTCTTCAATGGTGAGGAAAAATTGTTGGATATGGTCATTGAGGCGGCAAAGAAGCTGGAGAAAAAGGGTGTGCGGGCTATTGTTGGTGCCTGTGGCTACTTCAATCATTTTCAAGAGCAGGTGCGGGATGCGGTAGCGGTTCCTGTCTATCTGTCCAGCGTTCTTCAGATTCCCTTGATTAAAATGGGGCTCAAGCCAGACCAGAAGATTGCGGTTCTGGTAGCAGACGGAGAGGGGGCCAATGCAGATTTCTTCGCCAAGGCCAATGCCTCTATTTCAGACTGTATTGTCAAGGAAATTGGTAGCTTGGAGAGCTTTGCTCCTATCCGCTACAACAAGCCTTATCTGGACAACGGTCGCTTGAAGGCGGATCTAATCGCAGTTGTGCAGGAATTACGTGCCAATCATCCAGAAATTGGGGCGATTTTGCTGGAATGTAGTGACCTGCCTCCCTATGCGGCGGCTCTCCACCGAGCAACTGGCCTGCCAGTCTTCGATTTCACCACCTTGATTAACTGGGTGCATTCGGCAGTGGTCCGCAGGGAATTTTACGGGTATATGTGAGGAGAAAAGATGGTCAATAATATTGACTATCTTACTTTTTCTGGTAAAATAGTAATACTTAACAAAAATCAAAAATAGCGATATGATAGTATTATGACAAAAGAATTTACCCAGACACAAGTTGAAGAATTAAAGCAAGCACTTAAAAACAAAAATAATGCTCCGCATCATAGAAAAATAC